>JAPSIU010000210.1 GCA_031178565.1 Leucobacter sp.
GCGAGATCTGGCTGGTCAGACGAGCGCCCTTGTGCCCGACTGGATCCTTCGTGACCTGCACGAGCACCTGGTCGCCCGGCTTGAGCGCGTTCTCGATGCGACGCGCGGTGTTGCCCCCCTCGAACTCGGACCAGTCGACCTCGCCCGAGTACAGCACGGCGTTGCGGCCCCGGCCGATGTCGACGAACGCGGCCTCCATGCTCGGCAACACGTTCTGCACGCGGCCGAGGTACACGTTGCCGATGAGCGAGCTCTCGCTGGATCGGGCGACGTAGTGCTCCACAAGGACCTTGTCCTCCAGCACGCCGATCTGCACGCGGTCCGCGGTGGTCCTCACGACCATCTCGCGATCGACGGACTCGCGGCGGGCGAGGAACTCGGACTCCGTGATCACCATGCGGCGGCGGCCCGCGTCGCGACCGTCGCGACGCCGCTGCTTCTTCGCCTCCAGCCTGGTGGACCCCTTCACCTTCTGCGGCTCCGTGACCACCGGTGCTGAGCGCGGAGCTCGTCGCGGAGCGTCGTCCTCGAACGGGGCGTCACCGCCGCTCGCGCGGCGGCGATTCCGGCGTGCGGCGGATCCCGGCTCGCGCTCCTCCGGCTCGACCTCGCGCGAGAACTGCTGGTCGAGCAGATCGTCGAGCTGACGCAGTTCGCTGCGGCGGGGCCGCGGCGGGACCGGCGGAACATCGGGTGCGAGGAAGACGAGACGGGTGGTCGCGCGGAACCGATCCTCCGGCGTCATCTCCGCCGCAGGCGTCTCGGTGCCGCCCGTCTCCGTCGCGCTGTCCGCCTCGGTCGCGCTGTCCGCCTCAGGGGCGTCACTCGCCTCGGTCGCGCTGTCCGTCTCGGGCGCGTCGCCCGGTGCAGCCGCATTCTCCGTCGGTTCCGCCGAGATCGACGCGCCGTCCTCGTGCGATGCCGACTCTTCGTTGTGTTCTGCTTTGTTCACCATTCCTGGTGTTCCCCTCAAGCCCGGGAGGGAACGTGCCCTCACCGGGAACCTAATTCCGTGCGGTTGGTTCCGCAAATCCTGATTCTCCGCGGATGCTCTCCATCCGCACTCGGTCGGTCCTCGACCGGTGGGGGTCTCTCGATCCCCAAAAGACTGTGCGTGCGTCGCACGATCACGCGCGTCGCACCGCATCCCATTATGTCATGGCCTCGACCGAACGCACATCAAGGGGGACCCTCCCCTCAGGAACGCGCAGCGCCGACGGCTAGGATCTTGCCCATGAACACCGCACCCCGCGCCGCATCGCGACCCGTGGCTTTCGCCCTCTTCACGCTCGTCGCCGGCGCGATCGGCTGGTTCGCCTCCTTCGAGCTCCTCACCGAGTACATCAAGACCCTCGCGAATCCGGGCTACGTCCCGAACTGCACGGTCAGCGTCCTCGTCACCTGCGGGCCGAACATGGATTCTTGGCAGGGATCCCTCTTCGGGTTCAGCAACACCATCATCGGGGTCGCCGCCTTCGCCGCGCCGATCGCCGTGGGTGTGGCGCTGCTCGCGGGGGCGAGGTTCGACCGCTGGTTCTGGTGGCTTTACCAGCTCGGCCTCCTCGGCGGTTTCGCCCTCATCTCCTGGCTCTTCGTCCAGAGCGTCTTCGTGCTCGGCACGCTGTGCCCCTGGTGCATGGTCGTGTGGGCGGTCATGATCCCGCTGTGGTGGATCTCCTTCCTCCGCCCCTACGCCGTAGGAGACATCCGGACGAGCCCGGGGGCTCGGCGCGCCTTCTCGCGCCTCTACTCCTGGACGTGGGTGATCATCCTGCTCTGCTATCTCGTGATCGCCTTCGTCGCCCAGCTCCAGCTCGACTGGCTCTCCGAGTTCTCCCGGATGTGACGAACCGGCCGGCGTGACCGGCGGGCCCGCTCAGTCGTCAGAAGCGCGGAGGCGCTCCCACAGCGCGTCGACCTGCGCGAAGGTCTCCTCCCGGGTCCGCGAGGTGTCGATGACGTAGTCGGCGATGGCCCGGCGCTCCGCGTCGCTCGCCTGGTTCGCGAGCCGGGCGCGCGCTTCCTGCTCGCTCATGCCTCTCGACGTCATCATGCGCGAGACCCGATCCTCGACGGGGGCGTCGGCCACGATCACAGCATCCCACTCATCCGCGCCCCCGGATCGCGATTCACCGGCCTCGACGAGCAGCGGGATCTCGTACACGACGACCGCGTCCGGATCCGCCTCTCGCACGACAGCGATCCGGTCGCGGAAGAGGCGCCGCACCTCCGGGTGCACGATCGCGTTCAACGCTTCAAGCGCGTCGGGGTCCTCGAACACGAGTGCGCCGAGCGCCGAACGGTCCAGGCTGCCGTCCCGCAGCACCAGGCCGGCGCCGAATCGCTCGAGGACCCGCTCGAGGCCCGGCGATCCCGCGGCCACCGCCTCGCGGGCCAGCTGGTCGGCGTCGATGAGCACCGCGCCCAGCTCAGCGAAGCGTCGGCCGATGGTCGACTTGCCCGAGGCGATGCCGCCGGTCAGAGCGATGAGTTTCACGCCGGAAGTCTACCCCGCGACCGCGATCCCGCACCCTATGCTGGAGGGGGAGGGTCCACATGCTCGAACTCATCACCGGCGGAACGCTCGCGGCCGCTGCGGGCCTCAACGCCTACATTCCGATGCTCGGACTCGGTCTGCTCTCCCGGTTCACCCCGATTGTGGATCTGCCGTCCGCCTGGGCGTGGCTGGAGAACGAGTGGTCCCTCGGCATCCTCGGCGTGCTGCTGCTTGTCGAGGTGCTCGTCGACAAGTTCCCCGCTCTCGACAGCGTGAACGACGTGCTGCAGACCGTGGTCAGGCCCGCCTCGGGCGGCATGGTGTTCTCCGCCGGCTCGGCGAGCAGCACCGTCGCCGTCGCCGATCCGGCCGGGTTCGTCACCTCCGCGCAATTCTGGCCCTTTCTCATCGGCATCGGCGTCGCCCTCGTGCCGCACGTTCTGAAGTCGCTCGCGCGCCCCGTCCTCAACGTGCTGACGGGGGGCGCAGGCGCGTTCGTCGCGAGCCTCTTCGAGGATCTCGGGGCTCTACTCCTGACGGTGCTCGCCGTGATCGTCCCGGTGCTCGCGCTCCTCCTGCTGATCGTCGTGGTCTTCCTGCTGGTGCGTCGTCTCCGCAGAGCCGTGGCCGAGCGGCGCGAGCGCCGCGCCGCGCCCGTCTGACCGGCCGGCGAAGATCGACCCCGCGAAGATCCGCCCCGTGAAGATCGACCCCGTGAAGATCGACCCGGCCGCGTAGAGGACCAGCCAGCAGACGGCCGCCGTCATGGCGGCGAACTCGAACCAGGCGCCCACGCCGGCCTCGGGACTCACCAGCGCGAGCAGTCCGCCCGCCGCCGAGAGGCCTCCGACGACCGCGCAGCTCGCGATCGCGATGCGCCGAGCCGAGCGCGGGCCGGGTGATACAGCCACGCAGAGCATGGCGAGGCACGCGAGGACAAAACCGATGATCGCCGCGGTGAGGTGCACGGCATCGGAGAGGGTGAACTCGGCGGTTCCCGGTACCGGGCACCCAGCCGAGCACGGCACGCGCGACGCCACGACGAAGCACGCGCCCGAGCAGAGCAGGCTCGCCCAGATCAGATGGGCGCTTCTCGGAGCGGGCAGGGGCTGCCGGAGACGGACGACGGCGGCGAGGGCGACCCCTCCGAGTCCGAGGCCGAGCAGTGCGAGGTTGAACGCGTTCGCCGTCGCCTGGCCCGTCGCGCCCAGCCCGCTGACGTAGACGTATCCGTCGTAGTCGATCCGGAGCAACCAGATGGCGACGGTGCTGGCGAGGATGGCGAACGCCCCGGTCCACCACAGCACGACGATCCGCGCCGGAGCCGGCATCCCGGCGACGCCCGCTCCCGCATCCCGCCGCGGAGGCGGATCATCAGGGGCCGTCCGGATCATTCCGACCATCCTATCGATCGGGACTGCGGGCGCCAGCGAGCACGGCCGCGCGCGCCAGCGAGCACAACCGCGCGCACAGCTGCACCGAGCGCGCCGGCGTGTACCGGCAGGAACGCCGAAGGCCCGGCCTCCAGATGGAGACCGGGCCTTCGAGCCGAACCGGGGCCGCTTCCCTCGAGACAACCGCTCCCGAGATCAGTTGCCCTCGAGATCAGTTGCCTTCGAGCTGCGCCTTCAGCGCGGCAAGAGCCGCGTCATCGGCGAGCGCCCCGGCCGAGGCCGAATCGCTCGAGAAGCTGTTCGAGCCGGATGCCTCCGCAGCGGGGGCCGCGGCGACCTCGGTGAGCGAAGCGGCGACCTGCTTCTTGTGAGCCTCCCAGCGATCCTGGGCGGCAGCGTACTCCTGCTCCCACTTCTCGCGCTGAGCCTCGAAGCCTTCCTTCCACTCCTGAGTCTCGGGATCGAAGCCCTCGGGGTACTTGTACTCGCCGTTCTCGTCGTACTCCGTGGTCATGCCGTAGAGCGCCGGATCGAACTCGGTGCCCTCGGGGTCCACGCCCTCGTTCGCCTGCTTGAGGCTGAGCGAGATGCGGCGACGCTCGAGGTCGATGTCGATGATCTTGACGAAGACCTCCTGGCCGGCCTGCACGACCTGCTCGGCGAGCTCGACGTGCTGACCCGACAGCTCGGAGATGTGCACGAGGCCCTCGATGCCGTCTGCGACGCGAACGAACGCACCGAAGGGGACGAGCTTCGTGACGACACCCGGCGCGATCTGACCGATCGCGTGGGTGCGGGCGAAGACCTGCCAGGGGTCCTCCTGCGTCGCCTTCAGCGAGAGCGAGACGCGCTCGCGATCCAGCTCGACCGAGAGCACCTCGACGGTGACTTCCTGGCCGACCTCGACCACGTCGGAGGCGTGCTCGATGTGCTTCCAGGAGAGCTCGGAGACGTGCACGAGGCCGTCCACGCCGCCCAGGTCGACGAACGCGCCGAAGTTGACGATCGAGGAGATGACGCCCTTGCGCACCTGTCCGGGCTTGAGCTCGGCGAGGAAGGAGGAGCGGGTGGCCGACTGCGTCTCCTCGAGGAGCGCGCGGCGCGAGAGGACCACGTTGTTGCGGTTCTTGTCGAGTTCGAGGATCTTGGCCTCGATCTCCTGGCCCAGGTACGGCGTGAGATCGCGCACGCGGCGCAGCTCGATGAGCGAGGCGGGGAGGAAGCCGCGGAGTCCGATGTCCACGATGAGGCCGCCCTTGACGACCTCGATGACGGTGCCGGTGACGACGCCCTCGTTCTCCTTGATGCGCTCCACATCGCCCCAAGCGCGCTCGTACTGCGCGCGCTTCTTGGACAGGATGAGGCGACCTTCCTTGTCCTCCTTCTGGAGCACGAGCGCCTCTACGGAATCGCCGACCTCGACGACCTCACCGG
>JAPSIU010000017.1 GCA_031178565.1 Leucobacter sp.
GCAGGATGAACACGACGATGCCCGCGATGCCGATGACGTTGTTGAGCACCGGCGCCCAGGTGAAGGGTCCGAACACGCTTCTGGCGTTCAGCACCTCGCCGAGCACGGTGTAGAGGCCGTAGAAGACGATCTGCGGGAGGCACCAGTACGCGAATCCGGTCGCGAGGGCCAGTTGCGGGCCCTTCCAGTCGAGAGCCGTGAGATGCACGATCCACGGCGCCGCGAGCATCGCGATGACGGTGACGCCGAACAGCGCGACGGAGATCAGCGTGAGGAGCTTGTTGATGTATCCGGCCCCGCCGTCCGGCCCGTGGGCGGCTCTGACGATCTGCGGTACGAGCACGGCGTTGAGCATGCCGCCCAGCAGGATCATGTACAGCGTGTTCGGCAGCAGGTTGCCGTTCGCGAACGCATCGGCCGAGACGGCGCCCACGGAGCCGATCGCGTACGCCAGCAGGACGGCCTTCACGAGGCCGAGGATCCGCGACACCATCGTGCCCGAGGCCATCACCGCGCTCGCGCGGATGAGTCCCGCGGCCATCAGTAGTACGGGTCTTTCCGCACGGCGAGCGACCAGCGCCGCGCGAGACGGTCCCCGAGCCTCACCCAGAACGCATACGCCCCGGGCTTCAGCGGCAGGTCGAAGGCGCCGGCGTAGTCGGTGATCTCGGGCGAGAACGAGCGCTTGAACTGGCCCACGCCGTGCAGGGGGTGCTCGCGATCGTCGGCGCGATCCGAGGGCGGGGCGCCGCAGAGGTCGTGGAGCACGGCGCCGCGCTCGTTCGCCCAGCGGATGACCTCCCACTGCAGGGCGTGCGACGCGCCGTAGGCGGTCTTCGCCCGCACCGAGGCGCCGTCCTTGTACGTCGTCTTGCGGCCGAGCGCCATCGCGTACGCTCCGGCGATCAGGGCCCCGTCGCGATGGGCGAGGAACATCTGCCCCGAGCCGGCGCGCTCGAAGCGCTGCCAGAACTCCCGGTAGTAGCGCTCGGACCGCAGGACGAAGCGTCCCTCCGCGGTCTCGCGCAGCAGGCGGTAGAGCTCCGCGCAGTTCTCATCCGTGGCGGCCACTCGAGTCACCTCGATGCCGTCGCGGCGGGCGCGGTTGATCGAGTTGCGCGCCTTCTTCCCGAGCTTCGCGAGCAGGCCGTCCTCCGGACCGGACACGTCCACGAGCACGGTCGACGAGTTCGGGATGATCCGCACGGTGTCCCGATAGCCCGCCCGCAGGATCGCGTCGCGCGCCTCAGGTCCGATCCGCGGCTCGATCTTCAGCAGGAACGCGCCTCGGGAGCGCGCGAGCACCGCGACGGCGGCCGCGACCTCGAGGACCGCCGAGGCGTCCTCGCCCGCGGGGCCGGCCGGCAGGTGCCACCACTCCCCCAGCAGCGGGACGCGCTTCGCCAGCACGCCCACGGCGACGGCGGATCGGCCGGGCCGATCCACCAGCACACGATGCTGCCGATAGCCGCCCTCGCGCTCCTTCACATCGAGGTAGGCCTCGCCGGCCCACACCTCGCCGCCCCCCGGGTTCGCGGCGACGAGCGCGTCCCAGCGGGCGCGCTCGTCATCACTCTCGAAACGGGCGACCGCGCGAGATGCAGGGGAGATCACGCCCTACACCACCACCACGAGGGGGACGATCATCGCCTTGCGGCGCAGCTTGGTGCCCACCCAGCGTCCGATCGTGCGGCGCACGATCTGCTGCAGCTGGTGGTGATCCGTCATCCCGTCCTTCATCGCGCTCTCGAGCGCCTCGGCGATCTGAGGCTTGATCTTGTCGAAGACCTGCTGGTCCTCCGCGACGCCCTTGGCGTGGATCTCGGGGCCCGAGACGATCTGCGCGAGGCTCGTCTCGACGACCGTGATCACCGAGATGAACCCCTCCTCGGCGAGCGTGCGGCGGTCCCGCAGGTCGTCGTCGGTCACCCGTCCGACGCTCTTGCCGTCGACGTAGATGAGTTCCGTGTCGAGCTGCCCGACCGCGCGGGCGACCCCGTCGGCGAGGTCGACGACGGTGCCGTTCTCGGCGATCACGGTGCGGTTCTGCGGCACACCGGTCTCGATCGCGAGGGCGGCGTTCGCCGCGAGCATGCGGTACTCGCCGTGGATCGGCATGACGTTCTTCGGCTGCACGATGTTGTAGCAGTACAGCAGCTCGCCGGCGGCGGCGTGGCCCGAGACGTGCACCTTGGCGTTGCCCTTGTGCACCACGTTGGCGCCGAGCTTCATGAGGCCGTCGATGATCCGGTAGACCGAGGTCTCGTTGCCCGGGATCAGGCTCGAGGCGAGGATCACGGTGTCGCCGGCGCCCACCTCGATCTGGTGCTCGCGGTTCACCATGCGGCTGAGGACCGCCATCGGCTCGCCCTGCGATCCGGTCGACATGTACACGATGCGGTGGTCGGGGATGTCGCCGCTCTTCTTGAGATCGACCAGCACCCCGTCCGGCACCTCGAGGTATCCGAGGTCGGCGGCGATCTTCATGTTGCGCACCATCGAGCGGCCGAGCAGCACGACGCGCCGCCCGTTCGCCTGGGCCGCGTCGAGCACCTGCTGCACGCGATGCACGTGGCTGGAGAAGCTCGCGACGACGACCTTGCCCGGTGTCTTGGCGATGACCTGCTCGATCACGGGCCCGATGTTCTTCTCGGCGGGGGTGAACCCCGGCACGTCGGCGTTCGTCGAGTCGGTCATGAAGAGGTCGACGCCCTCCTCGCCGAGCCGTGCGAAGGCGCGCAGGTCGGTGATCCTGCCGTCGAGGGGCAGCTGATCCATCTTGAAGTCGCCCGTGCCGATCACGAGACCGGCGTCCGTTCGGATCGCGACCGCGAGCGCATCGGGGATCGAGTGGTTGACCGCGATGAACTCGAGGTCGAAGGGGCCGTACTGCACGCGGTCGTCCTCGGCGACCACGCGGGTCACAGGCCGGATCCGGTGCTCCTTGAGCTTCGCCGCCACGAAGGCGAGCGTGAGCTGGGAACCGACGAGCGGGATGTCCTCGCGCTTCTTCAGCAGATAGGGGACTCCGCCGATGTGGTCCTCGTGCCCGTGCGTCAGCACGACGGCCACGATGTCGCCGAGGCGATCCTCGATCTTCGTGATGTCGGGCAGGATCAGGTCGATGCCGGGGTGGTGCACCTCGGGGAAGAGCACACCGCAGTCCACGACGAGCAGTTTGCCGTCGATCTCGTACACCGTCATGTTGCGGCCGACCTCGCCGAGGCCTCCCAGCGGGGTGATCCTGAGTGTGCCCGGGTCGAGAGCGGGCGGGGCGTATGGGGGGTTGGGCACTGGGCCTCCTGTTGTTAGCGGGTGGTGCCTGCGATTTGTGGCAGAGCACCGCCGGCAGCCGCGTTGCGGTCCGGCCGGAAGTTCGAGAGGTCGACGTCGGGCACGTCCGTCACGAGTGCGAGCTCGTCCTCGATGAGGGCGGCCTCCCACTCTTCGGGGCCGACGAGGGGAAGGCGCACGCGCGGGCTGCCGATGCGGCCGAGCCCGTGCAGGATGTACTTCGCCGCGACGGTACCCGGAACGTGGGTCATGACGGCGCGCACGAGGGGTTCGAGGCGCTGGTGGGCGTCTCGCGCCGTATGCAGATCGCCCGCGTTGACCGCGTCGACGATCGCACGGTAGGGTGCCGCGGCGATGTTCGCGGTGACGCCGATGAGGCCGGTGGCCCCGATCGACAGATGCGGCAGCACGTTCGCGTCGTCGCCCGAGAAGTACATGAGGTCGGTCTGGTTGAGCACGCGGCTGACCTCGCTGAAGTCGCCCTTGGCGTCCTTCACCGCGAGGATGTTCGGGTGCTTCGCGAGGCGCAGGATCGTCTCGTACCTGATGGGCACGCCGGTGCGTCCGGGGATGTCGTAGAGGATCACGGGCAGGTCGGTCGCGTCGGCGACCATCCGGAAGTGTGTGAGCAGGCCGGCCTGGGTGGGCTTGTTGTAGTACGGGGTGACGATCATCACACCATCGGCGCCGGCCTTCTCGCTGGCCTTGTAGAGCTCGATGGCGTGCGCGGTCTCGTTGGATCCGCCGCCCGTGATGATCTTCGCGCGCCCGTTCGAGACCGACTTCGCGACCTCGACGAGCTTGATCTTCTCGGGATCGGTGAGCGTGGAGGTCTCTCCCGTGGTGCCGGTGACCACGATGCCGTCCGCGCCGCTCGCGATGCAGTCGTCGATGTGCTTCTCGGTCGCGGTCCAGTCGACCTCGCCATCCGCCTGGAACGGGGTTACGAGCGCGACGAGGACCTGTCCGAAGGGATTCTCTGGGTTTGCCACCTCACTAGGCTACCCGACGTTGCCCCGGGAGTTCCCCCGTCGATCGCTCTCGGCCGTGTCGGACTCGGCTGCGCCGCGAACCCAGCGCTCGATGCGGTATCCGAGGCCCGTCTTCGAGAGCTGCGGGCCTCCGGGATCGGCCAACTCCCACTCGGGGCCGATCTCGGGCGCGAATGTGTCGGCGTCCGGCACGTCGAGCTCGATCCGCGTCACGACGAGTTCATCGGCGACCGGCATGGCGGCGCGGAACAGCTCGCCGCCCCCGAGGATCCACGCCCGCTCCTCCGACAGCGGCGCGAGAGCCCCCTCGAGCGAGTGCGCGATCGTCGCCCCGGGCGCCTCGTAGCCGGCGTCGCGCGTCACGACGACGTTCTCCCGCCCGGGCAGCGGGCGGACGCGCTCCGGCAGCGACTCCCACGTGCGCCGACCCATCACGACCGGCGCTCCGAGCGTCGTGCGCTTGAAGTGGGCGAGGTCCTCCGGCAGATGCCACGGCAGCTCGCCGTCGCGGCCGATCGCGCCACCGCGGGCCTCGGCCCAGATCATCCCGAGTCTCGTTCGTGCCATGGGTCGATCGTAGCGGCCCGCGGGGCGGAGCGACGAGGATCTACACCGCCACCGGGGCTTTGATCCCGGGGTGGTGCTCATAGCCGACGACCTCGAAGTCGTCGAGCGCGTAATCGAAGATCGAGTCGGCCTTCCGGATCTCGATCTTCGGGTAGGGATAGGGCTCCCGCGCGAGCTGCTTCTCGACCTGCTCGACGTGGTTGTCGTAGATGTGGCAGTCGCCCCCGGTCCACACGAACTCTCCGGGTTCGAGGCCGGTCTGCTGCGCGACCATGAGCGTGAGCAGCGCGTAGGAGGCGATGTTGAAGGGGACGCCGAGGAACATGTCGGCCGAGCGCTGGTAGAGCTGGCAGCTCAGCCTGCCGTCAGCCACGTAGAACTGGAAGAAGGCGTGGCAGGGGGCGAGCGCCATCTCGCCGAGATCGGCGACGTTCCAGGCGGAGACGATCATGCGCCGCGAGTCGGGGTTCGAGCGGAGCTGGTCGATCACACCCGCGATCTGGTCGATGTGCTCCCCGGACGGGGTGGGCCAGGATCGCCACTGCACCCCGTAGACGGGGCCGAGATCGCCGTTCTCGTCGGCCCACTCGTCCCAGATCGTGACGTCGTGCTCCTTGAGGAACGAGATGTTGCCCTCGCCGCGCAGGAACCACAGCAGTTCGACCGCGACCGACTTGAAGTGCACGCGCTTCGTCGTGATGAGCGGGAACGAGTCGGAGAGATCGTAGCGGATCTGCTTCCCGAAGAGGCTCCGCGTACCGGTTCCGGTGCGATCCGACTTCGGAGCGCCGTGCTCGTGCACCTCGCGCAGCAGGTCTTCGTAGGGGGTCGGGATCCAATTCGCAGTCACCCGGCCAGCTTACCGCCGCGCACTGCGAACCGGCAGGGGACGCGCCTCACGGCTGCGGCGGCTCAGCGCCGCGGCACCACCTCACGGGGTTCCGCGATCGAGGCGTCCACGATTTCGCGATCGCCGAGCGGATGTTCGAGACGCAGCGTGAAATGCGTGTCGGGGTTGGCGGGGCAGGTGGCCAGCTGCTCTTCCAGATGACGCACCCCCAGCACGAAAGCGACCTGCTGCTCGTCCTCTGCAAGCCCGACCACCTCCACGCGATCATCTGCAGAACGCCCACTCGCGCAGCTCTGCTCCCGCAGTATCAGCCGCACTTCGCGACTCTCGGGGTCGAGCGCCGCAGCGGGATCGAGCCAGACATCCGCGTTCAACAGATCCCCGAGCTGGGCGGAGACCGAGCAGAGGCCGCCCCCGCCGGGCATCCACCCCAGTTCCAGATTCTCGGCGCCCTCCGCCTAGATGCGGAGCATATTGAAATCACTCTGAGTCCCGGGGTCTCGTTCCGGGTCCCCCTCTGGGATCTCACGCATCACCGTGAGCAGCGCGGGCGAGTCCTCGATGATGAACCAGCCCTCATCCACGAAACGATCGAATCTCCCCGGGGCGAGCATCGCCTGTTCCAGGACGATCTGCCGGGTCTCGTTCAGCTCGCTCACCGAGCGCCGCTCGCGCAGAGCTTCGAGCGGCACCTCGACCCCGTTGCAGGCGTACGTGCCGTCGAAGGAGTCGACCAGCGATGCGACGGCCGTTCCGGCCGGCGGCAACTCGGCCTGCGAGGCGGCCGACCCCGAGGTCCTGTCACCGTCCGTGACGCCGGTGATGACGCGGTGCACGCCGTCAATGCCAGGGCCAGCGTCGCCACGGCTCCGATCACCAGTCCGCCTCGCAGCACGAGCGCATCCGATCTCGGCCGGGATCCCTACGACCCCAGGCCGTCGTCGAACACGCTGATCGCGGAGGTGTCCTCGCTCGCGTCCGTCTTCGAGAGCACGGTCCCGCGGAAGAAATCGGGCGACTTCCTCGCCTGGAGGAGCATCAGGACGACGCCGATCCCGAGCACACCGACGCCGATGATCCCGACCAGCCCGATCCCCGCGATGTTGCTGCCGGAGCCGTATTCCGGACTCATGCTGTCGATCGTCGTCTGGACGAAGACGATGAGCAGCAGTACGCCGCCGATCCCGGGCAGAACGATCTTGGAGATCACCGAGCCCGCCCCCTCGCGCGGGGCCGACTTGCGGAAGTACCAGGGGCTCGCGAGCGCGGTCACGCCGTAGTAGAAGCACACCATCATGCCGAGCGCCGTGATCGTGTCCCACAGCACGTCCTCGCTGATGAAGCGCATGACCGCGTAGAACGCCGACGCGACGACGGAGGACCACAGCAGCGCGACGTAGGGCGACTTGTACTTCGGGTGGATCCTCTTGATCGACTGCGGCAGCGCCCGGTAGTGGGACATCGCGAGCAGGGTGCGCGCCGGGGAGATCGCCGTCGAGTTGATGGAGGCCATCGCGCTCACGAGGATCGCGATGGACAGCAGGATCGCGGCCGGCCCCATCACCGGGTGCGCGAGCGCGGCGAACACGTTCTCCGCGATGTCCGGGTTGTTGAGGCCGGTTCCGGTGTCCCCGAGACCCGCGTACCCGACCGTCGCGGCCGCCGTGCCGACGTAGAGCACGACGAGGATGCCGACGAGGATCATCGCGGCCTTGCTCTCGGTCGAGAGGCGCCCCTTCGAGGGCTTGGTCTCCTCGCCCATCGTCAGGATCGTGTCCCACCCCCAGTAGACGAAGATCGACACGGAGATGCCGGCTGCGAAGGCGCTGAAGCCGTCGACCTCGAACGGGTTGAACCAGGAGAGCTCGGGAAGCCGCCCCTCGCCGTTCGCCGGATCGCCCGCTCCCACGAACATCGCGACGATGAACCACACGAGGACCGCCATCTGGAAGGCCACGGTGAGGTACTGGAAGATCTTGGTGGAGGTCATGCCGCGGTAGGAGATGACGGTCGCGAGCGCCATGAAGCCGAGGCAGACGATGATGTTGACGAACTTGTTGTCCGCGATCGCGGCGATCGACGGGTCTCCGACGAGGATCCCGATCGACTGGAACAGGAACTCGACCGCGATGCCGGCCAGGTTCGAGAGCACGAGCACGGTCGCCGCGATGAGGCCCCAGCCCGCCATCCACCCGATCCACGGGCCGAAGGCGCGGGTCGCCCAGGTGAAGGAGGTTCCCGAGTCCGGCATCGCGGTGTTGAGCGCGCGGTAGCCGAGCGCGACGAGCAGCATCGGGATGAAGCCCATGAGGAAGATCGCCGGCGTCTGGTACCCGACCTCGCTCGCGGCCGGCCCGACCGCAGCGGTCAGCGTGTAGGCCGGGGCGCACGTCGAGATGCCGATGACGAGAGCGCCGAGGACGCCGACCGTGCCGGGAGGAAGCCCCTTCTTGCTGATCCCGCTGACCGAATCGAGGGTCCGCGTGGCGGGCTCGGGTGCATTCAGATCGTATCTGGCCATGTGAAATCCGTGCTTTCCGACGTGCAACCGCGCACGCATGTCCCGGCAGCGGTGGATCCTTGGCGGGGTCATCGGGGCCCCGGCCGCTGTCGTCCGCGGACGATTGTAGGCCGGTGCTGCGATATTTCCCTAATCCTGGGGGGAAGCGGCTAATCCTGCGAAGAAGCGGCTCGCGCCTCGGCCTGCTCGCGCTCGATCGCGTGGCGGATCGCTCCTCGGGCGCGCTTTCTGTCGCCGCAGGCGTCGTAGACGATGCCGAGTCGCATCCAGGCCCGCCAGGATTCGGGATCGGCCTCCACCTCGGCGCGGTAGCGCGGAAAGGCCGCGTCGGCGTCCTCGCGCCGAGGCCGCCCCGAGGGCAGTGTCGCCACGGGCTCCTCAGGGAGTCGGCCCTCCGCCTCGAGCCGATCCGCGAGCTTCGTCGCCCGGCTTCCGAACTGGAGTTCGCGCACGAGGGCCCAGACCCCGATGAGCGGGAGGATCAGCAGCGCGACGCCCATGCTGATCGCGACGGCCTCGCCCGAGGAGAGCAGGGCGACCGCCCGGATGCCGACGAACGCGAAATAGAGCAGGAGCAGCGCGCTCATGAACACGACCCCGACGATCGCGCGGGTTCTGGGGTTCACGCGTCAGACCCCTCGGCAGGGGGTCGGGGAGCCGGTTCTTCAGGTGCAGGGTGTCGAGGAGCCGGCTCTTCAGGGGTTGAGTGTCGAGGAGCCGGCTGTCGGGGAGCCGGTTGTCGGGGAGCCGGTTCTCCCAACCCGAGCACCGCGTCGAGGCCGACCGTCAGTCCCTCGAGACCGCCGACCGCTTCGAGGGCTGCCCGGATCCCCGCTCGATAGGCCTCGTTCGAGTGGGTGTCGTGCGTGATCGTGAGGACCTCCCCGGGCCCCCCGAACCGCACCTCCTGCTTCGCCACCACCCCTGCGAGGCGGAGGCTGTGCACCGGGATCCCGGCGACGAGTTCGCCGCGCGCCGGCTGCTCCGCGAACGGCGTCTCGACGGGCGCTCCCCCGCGCGCCTCGGCCATGAGCTCGGCCGTGCGGACGGCCGTGCCCGAGGGTGAGTCGACCTTCGCGGGATGATGGGCCTCCACCACCTCGATCGCGTCGAAGAACGGGGCGGCCGCGCGTGCGAGCGCGGTGCCGATGACCGACCCGAGCGAGAAGTTCGGCACCACGAGCACGCCGGATCCCGGCGTCGTCTCCAGGCGCGCACGGAGTTCGGCGAGGCGATCCGACGACCAGCCGCTGGTGCCGACGATCACCTTCTGCCCGCGCTCGAGCGCCCGCACGACGATCCCCTCCGAGGCCTCCGGATGGCTGACGTCGATGACGATGTCGGCATCGGCGGCGGCATCGGGGTCCGAGGTGCTCGTGAGTCGGGCGGCCAACTCGAAGTCGGGGTGCTCCTCGACCACTCGGCAGACGAGGGATCCGAGACGTCCGGTGGCTCCCGCCACTGCTACACGATTCGACATGCTCTCTAAGCTACCCGTCCGCTAGGCGATGGCGGTGGTCGTGCCGGCGGCCGTGGCCGCGGTGGCGGTGGCGGTCGTGGCCGTGGCGGCGTCGGTGGCCGTGAGCGTCGAGCGGGACGCGTCCCCGACGGCCACGACCGTGAGGGGCGCGGCCGCGAGCCCCGCGGCGACCTCGCGGATCTCCTCCGCCGTCACCGCGTGGAACCGCTCGAGCGAGGTGTCGAGGTCGAACAGCTCTCCGCTGCCGAGTTCGGCGCGTGCGAGGCGACCCATGCGCGTGTCGGAGTCTTCGAGCGCGAGGGCCGAGGATCCGGCGATCTGCCCGAGTGCGCGCTCGTGCTCCTCCTCCGTGATGCCGGACTCCGCCATCTTCTGCAGTTCGATACGGCTGAGCTCGACGACCTCGGCCGCCTTCTCCGGAGCGGTCCCCGCGTACATCCCGAAGAGTCCCGAGTCGGAGTAGCTCGCGCCGAAGGAGTATGCCGTGTAGGCGAGGCCCCGCTTCTCGCGGATCTCCTGGAAGAGCCTGCTGGCCATGCCTCCGCCCAGCACCGAGTTCATGATGCCGAAGGCAAAGCGTCGCGGGTCGTTCGCGCGGAGGCCGGGGGTCCCGATCATGAGGTTGATCTGCTCGCTCTGCCGCTCGACGATCTCGACGCGGGGTCGGGCAGAGGCGCGGGTGTCGTCCGTCGCCGCGGGCGGAATCGCAGGGTCTCCTCCCGACTGGACGCGGCGAACCGGAGATGCCACGCGGTCGGTGTTCCAGCGCTCCTCGGGCGAAAGCTCGAGCGCATCGAGGACCTGTTCGACCAATCGATCGTGGTCGACGGAACCCGCCGCGGTCACGACGAGCGTCGACGGGTCGTACCGGTCCCGGTAGTGCCCGTCCACGTCGTCGCGCCGTGCCTCGCGGATCGTCTCCGGGCTGCCGCCGATGGGGCGGCCGAGCGGATGCTCCCCGAGCACGGCCTCGAAGAATCGCTCGTTCGCGACGTCGGCGAGGTCGTCCGCCGCCATCGCGAGCTCCTCGAGGATCACGCCGCGCTCGTTCTCGAACTCGTCGGGGTCGAGGACGGAGTTCGTGACCATGTCGGCGAGCACCGCAACGGCGCCGGCGAGGTCGGCGTCGCGCACTTTCGCGTAGTAGCAGGTGTACTCCTTCGCGGTCAGCGCGTTGTGCTCGGCACCGATGCGGTCGAAGCTCGTGGCGATGGAGTAGGCGTCGCGCGTCGGCGTCCCCTTGAAGAGCAGGTGCTCGAGGAAGTGGGTCGATCCGAGGCTTCCGGGGGCGTCGCCGCGCTCGGCCTGCTCGTCACGGGAGCCGATACCCACCCAGAAACCGATCGATGCGCTGCGGGCGCCCGGCATTCGCTCGGTGAGGATGCGGAGTCCGCTCGGGTGCACTGTGCGCCGCATGAGGCCGCCCCCGAGGTCCGCGGAGAGTTCGGGCAGGTCGAGTGGCAGCAGGATCGGTTCACGCATTCTTCCAGCCTATTGGGTGCATGTGACAGGAGTACCGCCCCTCTCACAGCTCCCGTCCCACTGCGAACGGCAAAGGACGAACCGGGAATTGAACGCGCGGAACCTGGCGCGTGCCGCGGTCTGCGAGGTAATCCGCGATCACGGGATGGCATGTGCGCCCCTGGCAGATCCCCATTCCGGCTCTCGTCCATAGTTTTGCGCTTCGATAGTCGCTCGCACCGTGTTCGATCGCTTCCTCGAGGTCCGCCGCGGTGACATTCTCGCAGCGACAGACTTCCGCCTGGGAAGCTGCTCCGGCGAGGGAGGGCTGAGGGAACAGCTTCGCCATAGCGGCCTGGAAACGCTTCACTCTCTCGTATCTTCTACGCTGTCTCCGGACCTCGCTCGCGGGAAGCGTGATGTTGAATCGTGTCCGAAGCAGGTGGGCGGCGACCAGATACCCTTCGAGCTGTGCGGCCTCCTTGCCCTGCACTCCCGCGCAGTCGCCGACCGCGTAGAGTCCCGGGACGGTGGTCTCGAACGCTCCACTCCTCCTGGGGGACCAGAAGCGCTGAGCTCGATCGAAGCTGGTTTCTGCTCCGGCTTGCTGCACGAGCTCGCTCGCGGAAACGAAGCCGTAGCCGAGCACGACACTGCTGCACCGCAGCGAGATCCGCCCCTCCGCGTCGCCCCGATGAGCGAGTTTCTCGATCTCGACCCGCCCCGGGCGCACTTCGGCGATCCTGAATCCGCTGTACATCCTCGTCCCCCGGCGGAGGATGTTCGCGAGGTAGCGGACTCCTTCGATCGCCACCTGTGCAGGAATCGATGTCCCCACCGCGAGCATCGTCGCCGGCGAAGCATTCAACGCCACTCGATTCTCCTCCACGACAGCCACGACACGCACTCCGGCGTCGAGCAACTGGCTTGCCGTGGCGAGCAGCAGGGGGCCGCTTCCCCCCACGACGACGTCATTGAAAGGAAAGGAACCGCTCCCCTTGATCAGCGTCTGGGCGGCCCCGCAAGCCATGACGCCGGGCAGTGAGTTGCCCTTCACCGGGCGTAGTCGTTCTCGCGCCCCTACTGCAACAATTGTGGCTTCTGGGTCGAAACGCCTGAGCTCACCGCCCTGCGAGATGATTGCGCGGCCCTTCTCGAAACCGTGGCATATGCTCTCGCCATGGAATCTGATACCGTCCGCCTCGTGGGCGGGAGCAGCACTCGCGACGCGATGGGATCGTGGAAACCGCTGCCGGGTGATTGCTCCTCCGGGCATGAGGTTCTCGTCGACCAGATCGACGCATAGCCCGGCAGAAGAGAGGACCCCGGCCGCTGCGGTGCCCGCCGGACCTGCGCCGATCACCAGGACCGAGCGCTCGGTCGAATCGCCGACCGGGTTGCTTTCAGAACTCATAGGAGTCTCCGTTCCTGACCGGCGTGATGCAGGAACGCAGGCGCTCCGAGCCGTTGCGAGTGACGACACACGCGTAGCAGCTCCCCATCCCGCAGATCACATCGGGCGCCGCTTCCGGATCCGCCGACATGCACGCCATCAGCACGGATATATCGGACGGCACCGTGAGTTCCTGCGCGTTGATCCCGATACGGACTTCGTCGTTCTCTTCCATAATCTGCCCCTCTCAAGCGAACAGTCGTTCGACGCCGAACTCTCTGCCCGCTTGCACGATGATCGGGTCGGCGGCCGCGTTCAGTATCTGCGAGACGACGATCTCGGCCGTCGCGGGCGCGAGTGCGATGCCGTCGCCTTCGTGCCCGGCCGCCACAAAGTACCCTCGATGTTCTGGGCTCTCGCCGACGAATGGACGGTGATCCGGTGTCCAGGGCCGCAGCCCTGCGAAACTCCGGATCACCGACACATTAACGATGTCCGGCAGGATCTCCGCCGCGCGACGAACGATCTCTGCAACCCACTCGATCTTGACCTCGAGGTCGAACCCCGCAAACCTCCTCATGCTCCCCAGCAACATGTTGCCGTCCATCGTCGGTTCCGCGAGAAAAGCGAAACTCGGCGTATCGCTGAAGTCGTCCTTCTTCTTATTCGTGACGTACGCCGCTTCGAGCAGGTTCACCCCTACTCCTGGCGCGAAGCGTTCGGTCACCACTAGGATTCCCTGACGCGGCTTGATCGGGAGTTCGGGGAACCCCGTCACCCGGAGCTCCGGCGCCCACACCCCCATCGCATTCACGACAGTGGACGCCGAATACTCGCCCCGATCGGTTCGGACGCCGCACACTCGCCCCCGCGACGTCAAGAGTTCCGTCGCCCTCTCACCGAATGCGTATCGGACCCCGTTGCCACGCGCGCTCCTCGTGTTCGCGGCGACGACGCCCGGCGGATAGATCGCTCCGTCGCTTTCGCAGTAGACACCACCGGCGACGACGGGCCCGAGCCGCGGTTCGATGTCCCGGCACTCGTCTCCGGTGAGCGCCTCCGCGTGAATCCCGACATTCGCCAATTCGCGGACCCGGTCCTCGTTCGTCGCGACGAGATCCGGATCCGTCACGAACATCAGCGATCCGTTCTGATCGAACTTCAGATCGGTGTCGAGCTCAGCCTCCATCTCGCGATATGCATTGACGCACCACGCAGTCAGTTCCATCGAGAACTTGTTGGTCTTGGTCTGAGAAAGGATGTCGCCGTCGCATCGCCCGCTGCTTCCCGCGCAGGGTGCGCTCTCTTCGATCACGAGAATCGACAATCCTGCATCGCTCAGCTTGCGAGAGATCAGCGCCCCCATGATGCCGTTTCCGACCACAATCACGTCTGTGAAATCGTTGTTCATCCTTGTTCTCCTGGCAGAGGAAACCTCGTGCCGATACGTAGCCAGCTTGCGGGGCCGCTCGACGAGCAGTTCGTGTCCTGCGAAGACACCCGGTGCGTGAGCGGCTGGCGCCTATCGATGCACCCTGGTGCTCCGCGGACGAGTGTCGGTGGCGAAGATCTTCTCCTGGATCAACTCGAGCGATTCGCACACATGTTGCTCTGCGATGACCGCCGCTCGGTCGCCCTCGCCGGCGATGATGGCGTCGATGAGCTCGATGTGCTGCTGAGCCGAGTGCAAGAGATTCCCAGCCGAATAGAGCGACGCCAGATTGAAGTTGAAGTGGTAGGTATTGTTCATCGTGGCGAATCGGATCAATCGCTGATTGTTCGAGCAACGGATGACCGCATCGTGGAACTCGTTGTTCTTGTACACGCGAGCGACAAGCCCGTCCTGCATGTGGCGTTCGAACTCCTCGCGGAAGCCGAGGAGTTCCTCGCGCTGGTCGGGAAGGATCGCGGACGCCGCGAGCTTCGCCGCGTGGCGCTCGAGTGCCGCGCGCACCTCGTATATCTCGACGATCTCCGATTCGGTGAACTCGTGAACGATCCAGCGCCTGCGCACGAGATCTACGAGCCCGTCGGATACGAGGCGCTGCAGCGCCTCGCGGATGGGCGACCTCGAGACCCCGAGTTCCTCTGCGATCTCGATCTCGATGAGCATCTCGTTCGGCCGGATCTCACCGTTCGCGATCTTCGCTCGCAGATACGAATGAACCCCTTCGGCAATCCGACTCCGGGGCGCCTGACGGCCTTCCATCTCGCTCATCTCGATGACCTCACAGCGTCTGGATCTTCAGTACACCGGTCGTGCCCGGTCCCCACCGAGAGCGTCGTACCACGCCGGTACCGGAGGAGTCACTTCGATCATATGCGGAACTTCAATGTCGAGGTACGTCGGCCGAGGGTCCCCGATGAACTCGCGCACCGCCGCTTCGAGTTCGTCGAGAGTGGTCGGTCTGGCCACCCGGGTGAACCCCGATGCGGTGGCCACCGGGAGCGGATCGATCGTTCCAGGATCCACGCCGAAGTACTTCTGGTCGTAATAGAGATGCTGCAGCATCTTGATCCAGCCGAAACTGTGGTTCGTGAACTGAATGTAGAGGATGGGCAGTTCGAATCGGCTCACCGTCTCGAGTTCTCCGCAGGACATACCGAAACTGCCATCGGCCGTGAAAGACACCACGGGCTTCCTCGTGCCGAAGTATCCGCCGACCGCTGCGGGAATCGCGTACCCCATCGGCCCGTGCCCCCGAGGAATGACGACCCGCCGCCCCGCCCGCGTAACGGGCCAATAATTCGCGACGTTCGGGGTCGGCGTCCCCGGGTCGGCCACGACGCACCCCGCCTCAGGGAGAAGTTTGGCGACGACTTTGACACAGTCTGCCGGCACGAGTCCCGTCGACGGGCCGTTCTCCTTCTGTCCGGGTGTGTCTCTCGGGTCCGTGACGTCCGCCCGCGCCGCTGCGATCGCTCGTGCGCGACTCGCGACGCGATCCCCGTCGACGGGCACCGCAGCAGCGATGAGCTGCCGCAGGATCGTCCTCGCATCACCGATCAGTGAGAGTCCGTTCGGATAGTTCACTCCCGCGATAGAGCTGTCGACATCGATGTGAATGGGGAACACGTCACCCCGCTTCGGGGTGGTGAAACCGTTCGTGTTCGTAGCGTTCGCACGAGTCCCCACGAACAGCGCGACGTCGGCGTCCGCCAGGTAGCGGTTCACCCCCGGCTGCCCGCCGTTGTTCCCGCTGATCCCGAGGAGCATGGGTTCATCATCGATGACGGCCCCCCGCCCGTGAATACTCGTCGCGATCCCGGAACCGAGTTTCGCCGCAAGCTCGACGACCTCGGACTCCGCTTCCGAAGTCATGACCCCGGAGCCGACCACGATGACGGGCTTGTCCGCTTCCGAGAGTCGTCTGGCTGCTTGCGCCACGAGTTCCTCGGATGCCGCCGCCCGCCCCCCTGGCAGCCTGATCAGTCCAGCGTCCGGCACGACGTTGGCGTGAGTGGAGACTTCGTCGAGTACGTCCTCGGGGAAGATCAGGACCACGGGTCCAGGGCGTCCGCTCGTGGCTTCGACGATTGCGGTCCTCACCAGGTTGGGGATCTGGTCGGCCTTCTCCACGACCGCCCGCCACTTCGTCACCGCACTGAACAGAAGCTCCTGGTTGATCTCGGTGAGAGCGCCCGTGCCCCGACTGCTGCGATGAATGTCGGAAGTGATCAGCAAGAGGGGGATCCCGGAGGCCATGGCCTCGCCCAGTCCGCCAACCGCATATGTCGTGCCCCCGCCGCTCGAGACCTCGGCCACACCCACCGTGTTGGTGACGCGAGCATAGGCATCCGCCATTGCCACGGCGTGCCGTTCGTCGCGGACCAGGATGTGTTTGATTCCATCCGGATTGTCGTAGAAGGCGTTGTACAAACCCACACCGGTATCGCCGGGCAGCCCGAACACCACTTCCACACCGTATCCGTTGAGCGCGTCGATGATCAGCTCGGCCCCGGTTCGGCCCGAGGCCGTCTTCGGTTCACTCACAAGTGTTTTCACCATTTCTCTTAGTGTTCCTTCACTTCTTAAACCCATTTGGTGAACGGATGCGACATTGCTCCTTGAAGCCAGTTCACTGCTGTGATGGCATCCCACACCGGGAGCCGAGTCTCTCTCCTCACACGTTCCGAGTACGGCGGCAGATTCGTGCATTCGAAGACGAATCCTCCGATGCGCGGCTCTCCCGAGACGGCCTGCAGACAGGCTCGAAGAATCTCTTCCTCGGCTCGCTGCGGGTCGAGCGGCCCCTCGTCGCCGACGACGACGGGGAAGAAGTGCTCGCCCGCCTCGAGCCCGACGATCACGAGGCGCTCCCGCATCTCTGGAGTCACGCCGGCGCCCTCGAAGTGCGCGTCCGTGAGACCGGCGGCGTTCACGGTGAGCACGCAGAGTGAGGTCGACGGCGGAATGACACGGAGGGCGATCGGAATCTGCAGCAGACTCGAGGTCAGGATCGGCACCTGCAATTCTTCAGCGAGTTCACGCTGGAAGATCGACAGGAAGCCGCAGGACGTCGCCAGAGCCCGCACACCACGAGAGAGAAGTGCCCTCGCGGAAGCGAGGAAGTCGGGAAGCAGCCCCGCGGCCGACCGCTCGACGACATGGGGCACCACCGCTCCTCTGGTCACTTCGTAGTGCACCGGAAAGTCGAAGGTCCTGCCGTTAGCGATATCCCCGACGGGCCTCGGGAAATCAGCATCGAGGAGCATGATCCCGACATCGACGCCGTAGGTCGGTGCACCGCGCTGAATAAAGCGCTCCGAATTGGGAAGGTCTTTCCGGTTCTCGGTCACTTCTTCGTCCCTTTCAGATTCACCCAGCGCAGGAGTGGCCTACCGCACAGGCTGATGATGTAATTGCACCCTGATCCGAGCAATCCGATGGTGATCATCGCAGCGATGACATACGCGAAGAGGAACTGATTATAGGTGTCCATGAGCACGTATCCGACACCGGACTTCGCCCCGAGCGCCTCCACGATGACGACCGTGGTCCATGAGATCGCCATTGCGACCTTCAAACCGGTGAAGATGCTCGGTAGCGCGGCGGGTACGACCACACGGAAGAGCACCTGCCTCTCGGAGGCCCCGAGCATGCGTGCAGCACGCATGTACGACTCATCCGCGTAGTGGTCGCCGTCAACCGCGTTCACGTACACGGGGAAGAACGTGGCGAGTGCCGTCAGGAAGAACGCCGGCTGATCTCCCGTGCCGAACAGGAGGAGCGAGATCGGAACCCAGGCCGTCACCGAGATGGGGCGGAGTGCGTTCACCAGCGGATCGAGAAGCTTCGACATCGGCATGAACCGTCCGACGAGGATGCCGAGGATCACGCCGAGCGATGCGCCTATGGTGAACCCGATGAGGATCCTGAAGCTCGAGACCCCGACGTGTTTGAGCCAGGTGCTCTCATACGCCGGCGACACGTCACCGATCCCGAACATCCAGTTACCCAGCGCCGCAATCGTCTGCGTGAAGGGCGGAAACATACCGTTGCCGAGCACACCGGCCCTGCCCACGAGCTCCCAGATGAGCAAGAAGACGAGTGGCCCGATCACATACAGGGAGTCGCTGGGCGAGAAGTGTCGTTTCGGACGCCTCGCTTCCTGCCCCCGATCCTCGTGGCCCGGGGCGACCACGAGATTCGACGTGGTGCTCGCCGTCACTGAGCTGGTCATTTCTACTGGTTTCCGTCGTCCGCGATGTAATCGAGGATGTCCTTCGAGTAATCCTTCTGAACGAGCCCGATCTCATACAGGCTCGTTGCGATCTCCGACACCTCTTGCGGGTCGACCGAATCGACGGCGTCGACGTTCTCGATCGCCCTCGAGAGGATCTTCGGGTCGGAGCTCGAGAGCTTCATGAACTCGTCGACCCACCACTTCTCGTCGGAGTTCACTTGCTCGGCGGCCTTGCCGAATGCCTCGAGCACGGCCTCTACCGCCTCGGGATTCTTCTCCCGGAACTCGTCGGAAACCGCGAGCCCGCTGTTCAGACGGAAAGAGTCATCGTAGAAGGTTTCTGAGATCTCCGGGACCTCGTACCCGAACCCGCGCTCGATTCCTTCCGAAGCAGAAGGCTCCCAGACACTGATCATGTCGACGTCGCCGTTCATGAGCGCAAGAATCATGTCGGGAGCACTTCCGATATTGATGAACTCGGTGTCCTTCTCGATATCGATGCCGTGCTTCTTCGCAGCGAGGACCAACTGCTGATACTGCGTCGAACCCTGCGCTGTTCCGTCGGTGAGACCCTTCCCGTCCTCCCAGGACTCGACCTCAACACCGTCGCGGACCAGGATCCGGGTGCCACCCTCGGAAATACCTGCAATATACGAGAAGTTGATGTCACCCCGATCCATCGCCGAGATCGTGCTGTTGTATCCCATCGACATCATGTCGAGCGAGCCCGCCTGCATTGCGACCAGCATCTCGTTGTTCGTCTTGAACGGGCTCAGATTGATCTTGACGTTCGCGTCTTCGATGAACTGGCTCGTCGTCGCCCAGTGGGTCGAGTGGATCGTGGGCACCCAGCCGGCGTTGATCGTGATCGGCTCGGTCGAGCCCGCTCCCCCGCCCTCAGGCGTGTCCCCGCCCGCGCTACCGGATGAGCAAGCTGCGAGAGCGAGAGCTCCTGTCGCCAGTGCCGCAAGGGCGGCGATCTTCGAGAACTTCATTCTTCCTCCAGGTGTGGTGAACACTTCGTCGTGCATTACGGATGTACTCGGGACTAGTCATGGAGCAGGCCGAGCGCGTGCTGCTTCAGCTGCTGGAACTCCGGCGAGGACGTGACCTGATAGGTCCTCGGCCGATCGAAGTCGACACTGATCTCCTCCCGGATGCGACCGGGGCGGCCGGTCATGATGACGACACGATCAGCGAGAAGCAATGCCTCATCGATGTCGTGGGTGATGAACATGACCGTGCGTTTGTCGTCTTCCCAGATCCGCAGCAGCAGTTCCTGCATGCTGATCCTCGTCTGCGCGTCGAGCGCCCCGAATGGCTCATCCATGAGCAGCACGTCTGGATCGTTGATGAGCGCGCGAGCGATCGAGGCGCGCTGCTGCATGCCCCCCGAGAGTTGTCCGGGGAGGTGCTTCTCGAAGCCGTCCAGTTTGACCAGTGAGATCAGTTCCTCGGCGCGGGCGCGGTACTGCTTCTCCGACAAGCCTTTCACTTTGGGCCCGAACACGATGTTCTCCCAGACGCTGAGCCACGGCAGAAGGTTCGCGTTCTGGAACACGACCCCGCGCTCCGGACCCGGCTTGACGATCGGATTCCCGTTGACGAGCACGTTCCCCGCGGAAGCGTGATCAAACCCCGCCAGCAGGTTCAGCGACGTCGACTTGCCGCAGCCGCTCGGCCCGAGGACGGCCACGAACTCCCCTTCTGCGATATCGAGCGAGTAGCTCTCGAGAGCGGTGATCACGCTCGTACCGACGTCGAAGACCACCTCGACATCCTCGAGCTGAATCTTCAGTCGGTCGATGCTCGTAGTTGAGCTGGCCGCCAT
>JAPSIU010000211.1 GCA_031178565.1 Leucobacter sp.
CGACGAAGCGCGGGCACGCCACGGAGCTGAGTGCGATCTCGGGTCGCACGGCGAACAGGTCGTCGTACGCCCGCGACTGGATGGTGCCGCGGGTTCCGATGAGACCGACCCGCCCGTTGCGGGTGATCGCCGCCGCGCTGCGGACCGTGGGCCCGATGACCTCGATCACCGGGACGTCGTATCGCTCGCGGGCATCGCGGAGCACCGCGGCGGAGGCCGTGTTGCACGCGATCACGAGCAGCTTCACCCCCTGCTCGACGAGGTCGTCGAGGATCTCCAGGGCGAAGCTGCGCACCTCGGCGATCGGCCGGGGCCCGTAGGGGGTGCGCGCCGTGTCGCCGACGTAGATCATCGACTCCCCGGGCAGCTGATCCCGGATCGCCCGGGCCACCGTCAGGCCGCCGACCCCGGAGTCGAACACCCCGATCGGCGCGTCCGGCGAGATCTCGCGTGTACTCCCTGCACTCACCAGACCAGCCTAGCGCGCCGCGGTCCTGATCCACGTGTGGCGGTGCAGCTCGGTGAGCCCGTGCTCCGCGATTCCGTCGTAGTGGGCTCTCGAGCCGTAGCCCTTGTTGGATTCCCACGCATACACCGGGTGCGCCTCGTGCGCCTCGCGCATCAGCGCGTCCCGGTCGACCTTCGCGCGCACCGATGCCGCGGCGACGCTGGCGCACGCGCGGTCCGCGCCGACCCGGGTGCGGACGTCGAGCGGCGAGCGCAGTACGGGGGTGAGCCAGTCGTGGGATCCGTCCAGCAGGATCACCGAGCGATCGACGGGGATCCCGAGTCCGTGAAGGATCAGCAGCGCGCGCCGCGCGGCCTCCCCCAGCATCGCCGTGATGCCTCGGGCGTCGATCTCCTCGGCGCTCGCGAAGCCGACGGCGCCGACGCCCCACGCGCGCACGAGCGGCGCCATCGCCTCGCGCCGCTTCTCGCTCAGCAGCTTCGAGTCGCGCAGTCCCTCGGGGAAGCCCTCGGTTCCGGCGAGCACGGCGTGCACGCCGACCGCCACGGGTCCCGCGACGGCTCCCCGACCGACCTCGTCGACGCCGATCACGAGCCGCGCCCCCTCCCCGAAGAGGGCCAGCTCGGCTTCGAGGGTCGGATCCTTCGGGATCGGCTCCGGGGCCGGCTCGGCGATCGGCTCCGCGACCGGCTCGGCGATCGGCTCCGCGACCGGATCGGCCGCCGCTCGCAGCGCCGTCCCCGGCTCCGATTCAGCCCGCGCGCGCACCGTCGACCCCGGTGAAGGTGTCCTCCGGCGTTCCGAGCCAGGTGAAGCGGTTCAGCGGCCAGTTCAGGAGGAATGCACGGCCGACGATCTCCTCCTCGGGGACGAAGCCCCGGCCCGGCTGATCCTGGTTGTAGCGGGAGTCCTTGCTCGCGTAGCGATTGTCGCCCATCACCCAGACGGATCCCTCGGGAACCGCGACGTCGAAGTCGATCGCCGACGCCTTGGACTCCCCCGGCGGGATCACGATGTAGGGCTCGTCGAGCGGGACCCCGTTGACGGTCACCCGGCCATCGCCGTCGCAGCACCGGACCCGGTCCCCGCCGACCCCGATGACCCGCTTCACGACGTACTCGTGGCTCGTGTCCGCGGCGAGCCCGACGGCCTGGAGCACCTTCTCGAAGCCCTGCGGGGGCATCGCCGAGCGGGGATGCAGCCATCCGCCCGGATCCTTGAACACCACGACGTCGCCGCGCTGCACGTCGACGACATCGGGCACGAGCTGGTTCACGAGGATCCGGTCGTTGACCTGCAGGGTGTTCTGCATCGACTCCGACGGGATGTAGAAGCTGCGCACCAGGAATGTCTTGAGCAGGAAGGAGACGAGGAACGCGACCAGGAGGATGACGACCAGGTCCCGCAGGAAGCCCACCGCACCGCCCCGTCGCTCGCGCCGTCCACGCGCGGGCGCCTCGGCTTCGCTCATAGCTGCTCCATATCGAGGATTCGGACGGGATGAGCGCGAGACCCGCGCACCGCTCCCGAATGAGGGTACAGACAACTCAGGCTCCCACCCGATGCAGGAGGGAGCCTGAGAGCGTCACAGGCGGAACGTGGAGAACCGCCCGGAAGACGACTAGAAGTCGCGCTTCTCCTTGACCTTGGCCTTCTTGCCGGTCAGGCCGCGCAGGTAGTAGAGCTTGGCGCGGCGCACGTCGCCGCGGCTCACGACCTCGATCTTGTCGATCACGGGCGAGTGCACCGGGAACTTGCGCTCGACGCCCACCTGGAAGCTGATCTTGCGCACGGTGAAGGTCTCGCGGACGCCCTCGCCGTGGCGGGAGATCACGATGCCCTGGAACACCTGGATACGCGAGCGGTTGCCCTCGACGATGTTGACGTGCACCTTGACGGTGTCGCCGGCGCGGAAATCGGGAATGTCGCTCTTGAGCGACGAGGCGTCGACGTGGTCGAGCTTCTGCATGATGGTCTCTCTCTGCGCCCGCCGCAAGTCGGGAACGCGGATTTCGAAAAGTACTGAGGTTTCGGCTCACGGTTCGTGCGGACCCTCGCGGCAGTGCCGCACCGTGGCACAAGGATCAATTATGCCACACTCCTCGCCCGGTCCCGAACGCGGCTTCGGAACCGGGTCGCAGCCTCCGATGCCCGGAGCGGGATCAGAGCGAGGGCACGGACGCGATCGTAGCCGGGGACGCCGGACTCGGCGTCGTGACCGGGGAACCGGGCGTGTTCGCCGATGCCGCCGAGACGGCCGACTGCGCGGTCGGCGCGGTTCCCGCCGAGGCCGCCGAGGCCGGCGAACCCACGGTCGATGCGGAGGGAACGCTGACCACCGTCACCGCGGAAGCCGCGGAAGCCGCCGCGTTCGCCGGCCGGATCGCGCGATCCTTTTCCCCTGCGCCCCGATTCGTGATCGCACCGCCCGGCACGACCGAGCCGTCGGTCGTGCGGAGCTCCATCGCGTTCGCCGCGACGGCCGCCCCGCCCGCGAAGAGGCTCAATCCGACCGCTCCGGTCGCCCCGTACACGATCCACTTCTTCTTGTTCATCTCACTCCCTCGTTCTCCAGGCGGGCCCGGTCTCCGAACCCGCCGATGCCGACACCGTCCATGTTTCCGGCCGAGACTAAGGACGGTCCAAGCAGCCGATGAGAGCCTTCTCATGCGACGGATGCTCCGCCGCGGATGGAACCCCGCCCGCGAGTACGGATTCGGCCGCGGTCAGCAGCCGGTCCGCCGTCGCTCCGTCTCCGCCGTCCGACGCGGCCAGCGCATGGCCGAGCATGTGAGCGGCGAAGAGCGCGAGTACGACACGATCGCCTCCCCAGCGCCGCATCGCCCCGTCGGCGAGCGCCCAGACGCGCGCGCGGTACCCGGGCGGCGTGAGCAGGGCGCTCGCGGTCGCGTGGGCGAGGAAGGCCGCTGGGTCTTCCGCGGCGTCGCCCACCCCGAGCGTGTCGACGTCGACGACCGCGCTCAGCCCACCACCCGCGCCGAGGAACAGCTGCCCGAGGTGCAGGTCGCCGTGCACGACCCTCGGCCTCCGGGCGCAGAGGTTCCCTTCGAGGATGCACCGTGCACGGCGGGAGACCCGAGCCGCACGATCCGAGTCCTGCATACGGCTCGCGTACCACTCGAGCCGGCCGGCGACGCCGCGCGAGGGTGCCCGCGTCGCGACAGAGGCGATACGCTCCCGCAGTCCATCGACGCTGTCGAGCAGGTCCTCCGGGCCCCAGGCGGCCTCCACCGCGGGGACGCCCTCGGCGGACGCGAGCAGGATCACACCCTCGGGCGACCAGCCCTCCGTGCGCGGTACCGGGATCCCGGCCAGCGCGCACGCCTCGTGCGCACGTACGATTCTCGAGATCCGGCTCGGCCGCACCACCTTCACCCAGAGCGTTCGCGCACCCGCGGAGACGCGCAGCACGGCCCGGCGCCCCGCGCGGTACGTGACGAACTCGGGGACGACCCGGTCGACGATCCCGAACCGGGCGAGCAGCGAACCGGCCGCGTGGTGGAACGCCACCGAGGGCAGCGCGGGGAGGTGCGGGTCGGCGGGGTGCAGCCAGATCCGCGCCTCGGGGGCGATGGATCCGTCGAGCGCGAGTCCGGTCTCGCGCCGCACGACGAGCCGCGACGTGTCGACGTAGTAGCGCAGCGGCTGCATGCCCGGTCCGAGCCGTGAGGGGTCCGGCGGCGGCGCGTCTCGAGGCATCACGTCGAACCCCACGACCGCTCCGTCGCCGAGGGGATCCCGCGACACCCGGGTGACGGACTCCGACGACACTCCGAGCGCCTCGCAGAGCAGTTCCTGCGCGGAGTGCTCGACGCCGACGCAGCGACCGAGCGGGTCCGATCCGATCATTCCCACCCCTCGATTGCACCACGACTCACGGCCCACCGGGATGAGATCTCTCTTAGACTCGGGCGGCGGTCGCCCCGGGCTCGCGATACTGGAGGGGTGGAAACGATGACCGGACGCGACTCCCCGCGACGCGGATACTCGCTGTCCGTCCGGACGCGCATCGTCACGGTGATCACGATCGTCACCGCACTCGGGCTCCTCGCCGTAGGCGTGTCCGTGTATCTCGTCGAGCGCCACCGGATCCTGGAGCAGGTGGATCTGCGCCTCCGCGCGAACCTCGACTCCGCGCGCTACATCGTCTCCGAGGGGACCGCGGAGACCGGCTCCTGGGCCTCCTCCGCCGACGCGCTCACCGCAGTCGTCGAGCGGATGAGCCCCGACGACAACACGGGCGCCATGGGCGTCGCCGACGGGGTCATCGCCACGGTGCCGGGGATGAGGCTCGATCTCGACCTCAGAAACGAGGACGCCTTCGCGGAGTACGCGGGCTCCGTCGCCGAGCGCGGAGGGCCGGCCATCGGGACCTACGCCGAGGACGGCGCGGTTTGGCGCTATCTCGCGGCCCCCATCGCGGTCGAGGGCTCCCCCGAGCCCGCCGAGGTGACCTTCGTGATGGCCTACGACGTCGAGGCCGAGCTCGCCGAGTTCAATCTGGCGGCGCGCATGTTCATCGTCGTCTCGCTGATCGCCCTCGCCGTCGTGGCGGCCACGGGCACCGTCGTCGCCACGAGGCTGCTCCGCCCGCTCCGGCAGATGCGCGAGACCGCCGACCGGGTCTCCGCGCGCTCGCTCGAGGAGCGCCTGCCGATCGTGGGCAACGACGATGTGGCGGAGCTCGCGGAGACCATGAATCGGATGCTCGACCGCCTCGACGAAGCGCTCGACTCCCAACGACGACTGCTGAGCGACGTCGGGCACGAGCTCAAGACGCCGATCACGATCGTGCGCGGGCACGTCGAGGTGATGGATC
>JAPSIU010000018.1 GCA_031178565.1 Leucobacter sp.
CACCGGGATTGCCCGCGACCGGACGCGGTGATACAGCGGCCGTGCCCCCGAGCGCCGCGACAGTACGGTGGAGGGATGGACGAGCACCGGGCCGGGCCGCTGTATCAAACGAACTGCTGTCGGGCGACGTGCCCTTCCGCGGCGACACCGCCGTGGCGGTCGCCTATCAGCACGTGAGCGAGCGGCCGAAGCCGCCGAGCGAGCGCAACCCCGAGGTCACCCCCGAGCTCGACCGGGTCGTGCTCTACGGTCTGGCGAAGGATCGCGCCAAGCGCTTCCAGTCGGCGTCCGAGTTCCGCGACGCTCTCAAGCTCGCCGCGAGCGGGCAGATGCCGAAGCTCACCCTCCAGACGCAGCAGCAGACGGTGCTCTTCTCCGGCGGCGAGGAGGTGTCGGAGTCCGACCTCGCCCTGCGGCAGCTCGCCGAGGGCGGCGGGGGCGCGCGGACGCAGAGCCGTCCGCCCGTGATGTGGACCTGGGCCGCGATCCTCACGATCGGCGCGGTCATCATCGCGGTCGTCTTCTGGCTCGTCACCCTGGCTCCCGCCCAGTTCCTCCCGGACACTTCGCGCGAGGTGCCGGAGCTCGTGAACATGGAGCGGAGCGAGGCGATGGCCGAGCTCAGCAAACTCGATCTCATCGGGCTTCCCATCGAGCAGACGAACGAGGAGGTGGCCAGCGGGCACGTCATCTCGACGGACCCCGAGCCCGGTTCCGTGCTCGACGTCGGCGACAAGATCACCCTCTACATCTCCACCGGTCCCGAGACCGCCGAGGTGCCCGACTTCACGCGGATGTCGGAGGAGGAGTACACGCAGGCGATCGAGGATCTCGGCCTCGCCGTCAGCCTCGTGAGCACGGTCGACAACCCCGTCGAGCCCGCCGGGCGCGTGCTCGAGGTGAAGCCGGAGGTCGGCACCGAGCTCGAGTCCGGTGACGGGATCGAGATCACCGTCTCCAGCGGGAAGGTCGACGTTCCCGACGTGATGCACTCGCCCCAGGAGGTGGCGCGATCGCAGCTGGCGGATCTCGGGCTGGAGATCAGCTTCATCGCGAGCTCGACCGAGGAGACCGGCTGCGTCGTGCAGCCCGGCTACCCGGTCATCGCGCAGTCCATCGTCGGCTCGCAGCCGCAGGGTTCGACCATCGAGCTCTCGTACTGCGCGGGTTAGACCGCCGACGCAGCGACGGCCCCGGCGGAGAACTCCCGGTTACCGGGACAGCAGCGGCGACAGCGTCCGCGCGATCTCCGCGGCGTTCTGGATCCCCACGACCTGGAGCCAATTGCCCAGCTGCTGGTATCCGCCCTCGGTGAGCACCGACTCGGGATGGTACTGCACGCCGTAGATCGGGAGCTCACGGTGGCGCAGCGCCATGACGATGCCGCTCGCCGTCTCGGCGGTGATGCTCAGCAGCTCGGGCACGGTGTCGCGCACGACCGCGAGTGAGTGGTAGCGCGTCGCGTCGAACTCCTCGGCCACGCCGCTGAAGAAGGGGTCGCCGGAGTGGCGGACGCGGGAGACCTTGCCGTGCATCAGCTCCTCGGCGTGGGTGACCGTCGCGCCGAGCGCCTCCGCGATCGCCTGGTGGCCCAGGCAGACCCCGAGCAGCGGCACGCCCGTCCTGAGCGCGATCCCGACCATGGGGATCGATACGCCCGCCTCGGCGGGGGTTCCCGGGCCGGGTGAGATCAGCACCCCGTCGAACTCCTCGACCAGATGCTCGAGCTCGCCCGTGCTGACCTCGTCGTTGCGGATCACCCGCGTGCTCGCACCGAGCTGCTGCAGGTAGCCGTTCAGCGTGTAGACGAAACTGTCGTAGTTGTCGATGACCAGGATGTTCGTCATGTGTCGACCGTCACTTCCTCTTCGGGGAGCTGCAGGGCCACCCAGGGATACACGTAGGTGATGACCGCGTACACGAGCGCGGCGGCCACGAGGAGCAGCACGATGACGCGCAGCCACGCGGGTCCGGGGAAGAAACGCCACAGCAGTGAGAACATCAGCTCTGGTCTCCTCTCGGTGCCTGGGTCCCCTGCATCGTGGGGTTGAGCTCGAGCAGCTCGGCCGGCGGGCCGTCGGACCGCGGCTGGAAGCCCTCGAACACGGAGTAGGCGATCGCCCGCTCGTCGCTGCCCTCGAGCTTGGGGTGGCAGGTCGTGAGGGTGAGGATCTGATCCTCGCCCGGGGTGCCCTCGATGCGGGGGAACGGGTTCAGCACGTCGGTCTCGTCGGGAAGCACGTACTCGATCGAGCGGAAGCGGTACGTGTACCAGCCGTCGGCGGTCTCGACGAAGAGCGGGTCGCCCACGCGGAGATTCATGACTTCGCGGAACGAGTTGATCAGGGGGCCCGACCGGTGCCCCGCGAGCGCGAAGTTGCCGGGCTGGCCCGGAAGCTGCGTGGTCTCGTAGTGCCCGATCCCCTTCTCGTCGAGGTTGAGCACCGTCCACCAGTCCGTCGTCTCGGCGACCCGGTTCGCGTAGGTGGTGCCGAAGGCCGGCGCGTGCAGCACGGCGAACACCTCGGCCGGAGCCGGCACCACCGGCACCGGGATCCCCGTCGTCTGCGACGGCTCGGTCTCCCGCTCCTGGGCTTCGCGCTCCCACCGTGCGGAATCCTCCGCCGACAGATCCTTCTGCTTCGCCGTCACGGTGACGCCCGTGTGCCAGGGCTGCCACACGATGTAGCCGAGCACGCCGAGTCCGCCGAGAAGCAGGAGCTCACCGACCACCGTGAGCACGCTGAGGCGGGCCCGACGTCTGCGCGGGCGGCGTGTGTCGACCATCTTCACATTCTAAGGCGGGCTCGCTGAGACAGGGCTTGGATCCGGGTAGACTCGTAACCATGGCAGCAGCTGGGAAAGATGTGAGCAAGCGCAAGTCGGCCGAGGTATCAGCGGATCGGGCGGAGCGCGCAGCGGCGCGCAAGAACGCCCCCAATCCCGTGTGGTTCAAGCCGGTCATGTTCGGCTTCATGCTGCTCGGGCTGATCTGGATCGTGCTCTACTACGTGACGAGCGCGACCCTGCAGCTTCCGATCCCCTCGCTCGGCCAGGCGAACATCTTCGTCGGGTTCGGGCTCGTGCTGGTGGGCTTCCTCATGACGCCCTGGTGGAAATAACACCGCTCCGCCCAGAATCACACGCGTGTAATTCCTCCCCAGGTGGGGATAAGCCTGTGGATAACTTCCGCTAGAGGATACTCGGCAGGGCGAAGAGGTATGCGCAGCCGAGCAGGGCGAGCACGATCCCGAGCACGATGAGCCCGGCGATCCGCGCCCCGCGACGCCGGGGTCCGCGGGTCGCGAGCAGCAGCCACATCGTGACCGCGCCGACGATCATCCCGCCGAGGTGGGCCTGCCACGAGATCCCCGCACCGGGGATCAGCCCGATCCCGAAGTTGATCGCGAGCAGCACGGCGAGCGAGGTCGCGCTCACCCGGGCCGCCCGGAAGACGACGAGCGTCGCGGCGAGCACCCCGAATATGGCGCCCGAGGCCCCGACCGTGGGAACGTTGACCGTCGTCGGGTCGACGTACACCCAGAGCATCACGCCGAGCGCGCCTCCCACGCCCGCGAAGAGGTAGAGCACGAGGAATCGGACATGGCCGATCGTCTGCTCGAGGTTCCGCCCGAAGAGCCACAGCGCGTACATGTTGAACAGGATGTGGAAGATGAACCCCGTCGAATGAGTGAACATCATCGTCACCATTCGCCACGGCTCGAAACCCATCTCCGGCGGCAGCAGCGAGCCGGGGAGCGAGTAGAGGGGCGCGTACCAGAGGGTCCGCGTGACCTCGTCCGATCCGAAGTAGTGGCTGATCGTCTGCGCGACGAACACGAGCGCGCAGACGATCATGATGCCGTAGGTGACCGGGGTGTCGAGCGCGGCAACCCGACGCCCGGTCACCCTCGCGACTCGGGATGCGCGCTTCGCGGCGCCGGGCTGCGTCTGGCGCACGCAGTCGGAGCACAGCACGCCCACCGCGGACGAGACCTGGCACTCGGGGCAGATCGTTCGTCCGCAGCGCTGGCACAGCGTGAAGCTGTGCACGTTCGGGTGGCGATAGCAGACGTCGTCGGGCCCGTACTCGGCTCGTTCCCCGAATGCCGGTTCTCGTCCGTTCGCCACCGCCGGTCCTAGGCCTCGACGATGTCGACGCCGCTGATCACGACATCCTCGACGGGGCGATCCGCTGCACCCGTCTGCACGGCGGAGATCGCGTCGACGACGGCCTTCGACTCGTCGTCGGCGACCTCGCCGAAGATCGAGTGCTTGCCGTTCAGCCAGTCGGGGGCCGTCGTCGTGATGAAGAACTGCGAGCCGTTCGTGCCCGCGAGGCGTCCGGTCATGTCGGGGCGCTTGCCGGCGTTGGCCATGGCCAGCTGGTAGGGCTTGTCGAACCGCAGCTCCGGGTGGATCTCGTCGTCGAAGGTGTAACCGGGGCCGCCCGTGCCCGTGCCCGTGGGGTCGCCGCCCTGGATCATGAAGTTCGGGATGATGCGGTGGAAGATCACGCCGTCGTAGAACCCCTTCTCGGCGAGGTCCACGAAGTTCTTGACCGTCTTCGGCGCGTGATCCCCGAAGAGGTTGATCGCGATGTCGCCGTGATTGGTGTGAATGGTCGCTACCGAGGTGTGAATAGTCATGGTCACCAGTCTAGGCGGCCGTGTCCCCGCGGAACCGAGGACGCGGTGAGACGGCGGCGTCGATCCGCGCTGTGAATCCCCGCGTCCGATAAGTCAAGGGCCCGCAAAGCCCGCCCGATCGGTGTAGCGTGGAGAAGACAAGCGACATCGCTCGGGGCACCGCCTCGCACAGCTAGGAGGACACGTATGAAACTCTCACGCAAGCGCCGCCGCGAACTCCGTCGTCTGCGCAACGACGCGCAGGAGCTGCTCGAGCAGCAGCGCGTCGTGCTCGGTCAGGCCGGGGACGTGCTGCACCAGGCGGGCAAGCAGGCGAAGAGACTGAGCGATGAGCACGTGGCTCCGCGTGTCGACGAGACGCTCGAGACGGTCCGCCCGGCGATCGACCGCGGCGTCGCGGCATCCCGACGAGCGGCCGACGGCGTGCGCCGCGTCACCGCGCCCTTCGTGGCCAGCGCGCTCGCGCGCACGATCCGCACCCTCGACGAGCTCGACAATCACGACGCGGCGAAGCAGGTGCGCGGCTTCGGCGAACGTTCGGGGTATCTGCCGAAGAAGCGCAGCGCCGGCGGCTGGGTCGCCCTCGGCTTCGGCGTCGCGGCCGCGGTCGGAGTGGGATACGCGCTCTGGCAGGCGTTCCGCACCGATGACGAACTCTGGGTCGCCCCCGAGAGCTAGGCCTCACCCGCACACGCCGGTGCGCGCGAAGGCGTCGGATCCCACGGATCCGGCGCCTTCGTCATTTGCGGAGCTTGTTCTGCTTCCCCTGCTTGCCGCTCTGCTTCGCCGGGGTGCGGCGACTGATGCCGGCCATGCGCAGGCCCGTCTGCACGAGGGAGAGCGTCCTGAGCGACCGCAGGTCCCGCAGAGCCACCCAGCGCGCCTCGTCCGAGGAGCCTCCGATCTCGTGCTGCAGCGGTCCGTCCTTCACGGAGGCGCGATAGACGATCCGGATCGTGTGCAGTTCGGGGTCCTTGCCCTCGGGCACCTCCTCGCGGATCATGACCCGCGAGTCCACACCCAGCAGCTTGCCGACGCGCGCCTCGAGGCCCGTCTCCTCGAGCACCTCGCGGACGACGGCGTCCCGCGGATCCTCGCCGCTCTCGAGGCCGCCGCCGGGGAGCGTCCAACCGTGCAGATGTCCCCTGCGCCAGTGCGTGAGCAGGATCTTGCCGCGCCGTTCCACCACCGCGTAGGCGGCCACTCGAAGATCCATGGTACGAGCCTAGCCTGTCGCAGCGCGCCCCGATCCCCTCGGTGGGAGCGGAGGCGACTCCCCGCCCGTGGCCGCCTGCCAGCCGATGAGCCAGCGGTCCAGACGGGCGTAGGCCTCCTCTCGCGCCTCCTGCCTCGAGAGGAAGATGTCGTGCAGGGCGTCGTCGATCCGCTCGACCGTCACCGAGGGCCCCAGCTTCAGCGCGGCCTTCGCGATCTCGTCGACCTCCAGCACCGTGTCGGCGCGCGTCATGTCCTCGCTCCACCGGACGGGGAACGTGGAGCGAGCGGACAGGAAGACCCCGATGGGAATGCCGATCCGCAGCCCCTCGCTCACGCGCGCGTGCCCCTCCAGGATCGCGCGCAACCAGCCGTTCGTCACCGCGTGGGTGCGCTCCGGGCGCCACAGCGGGTCGATCGCGGCGAGCTCGTCCTGCGGGCCGACCTCGCGCTGCGCCCGCGTGTAGTACCCGTAGTCGAGCTGCGGAGCGACGTCCCTCGGGTTGAGGCGCGCTCCGAGATTGATCAGGGGCGCGATCATCTGCCGCCCGGTGCTCGCGAGCTGGAACTCGAGCCAGGGGCTGTTGAGCAGGAGCGCGTCCGCGTAGTCCGGGTTCTTCGAGGCCCAGAGGCTGATCACGAGGCCGCCCGTCGAGTGCCCGAAGAGCACGACCCGCCGGGGCCGGTCACGGGGATCCTGCTCCGATCGCATGACCGCGAGCGCGAGTTCGACCTCCTCGTGATAATCTTCCAGCCTCTCGATGTACCCGGCCGTCTGACCCTCCCGCAGGCTCCGGCCGTACTTGCGGAGGTCGAGCGCGAAGAATCGGGCCCCGCGATCGGTCCAGAAGCGGGCCAGGTTGCGCTGAAAGAAGTAGTCGGACCAGCCGTGCACGTAGAGAACGTCGACGTTCTCGAGCGTGCGCTCACGGTCGATCAGGCGATCGAGGAGCGAGCGGCGTTCCGGGAGAGCGCGGATGAGGGTCGCGACGAGCGGCCCCTCCTCGTCCTCGCCCAGATCCAGGTCGGTGCACGCGAAACCGGCTCCGAGGATGTCTTCGCGCCACACGGCCATGCCGCTATTCTACGGATCGTGGACCGACCTCCGTCGGCGACGGGACCGCCTCGCCGATCGGGGTGAACGCACCCAGGATCGTGGCCGTGATGGCGAAGACCGCGTCGGACGGGTCCAGCCGACCGGCTTCGATATCGGCGGCGGCGCCGTGCGTCACACGGTGCAGCGTCCCGACCAGCCAGGCGGCGGGCAGATCGGTGCGGAACACCCCCTGCACGCGTCCGCGCTCGATGAGCCGCTCCACTCGCGCTGCGGGCCGGGCGTGCACCCCGCGGATCCGCTCCGCGGGCAGCACCTGCTCGGCAGCCGCGAAAAGCGATCCGACCCGCACGATCGACTCCCAACTGGTCGCGATCAGCCGGGAGAGCGCCTCACGGGCATCACCGCTCACATCCACCGCCTCCAGCAGCGCGTCGTTCGTCGCGATGGCCTGCAGCAGCGTCGCCTCGATGAGCTCGGCCCGCGAGGGGAAGTGTCCGTACAGGGTGACGCGGCCCACTCCCGCGGCACGGGCGATATCCGCGACGCTCGCGTCGGGATCCCGGCTCAGCTCTCGGGCCGCCGCATCGAGGATCGACGCGATGTTCCGGCGCGCGTCCGCGCGTTTCGGCCGCGCGATGTTCGTCTCTGCCGGCATCTTGCCTCCGTGACTCTGGTGGACGGTATTCACTATACGAGCGATGCGCGCCTGCACTCGGTCGCAGGCCGGCGAAGGCATTCCGGCTGTTGACCGCCGCGCACACAAGTCGTACTCTACTGTTCAACTATAAGGAGCGTGGTATCTCATGGCGACCTACACCTTCGACGTTTTCACCAGCCTCGACGGCTACGGCTCGGCGACCGACGAGTGGGGCGGCTACTGGGGCAAGCAGGGCCCCGAGCTGCTCGATCATCGCGATCGTCTCCACGCCGAGGAGCCGCTGATGGTGTTCGGCCCTGCGACGTATCGGATGTTCGCCGGGTTCCTCCTCGGGGACATGGAACTCGACCCCTGGGTCACCCGCATGGGGGCGCTCCCGAAGGTCGTCATGTCGGAGTCCATGACGGATGACGAACCCCTCCCGCTGCCCGACACGACGCTCGTGCGCGGGAACGCCGTCGACGTCGTCGCCCGCCTCAAGGAGGAGTCGGAGGTTCCCCTGCGATCGCACGGCAGCCTCTCGCTGAACCGCGCTCTCATGGCTGCGGGGCTCGTCGACCGGCTCCAGCTGACGGTCTTCCCCGTCATCACCGGGCTCACCGGGGAGGATCCCGTGTTCCGCGGCGCCGCTGACTTCGACCTGGAGCTCATCGAGTCCCGCACGCTGGACGGCGACATCCAGGAACTCACCTACGCGCCGACCCCGCACCGCCCGCGCGCGAGATGAGCCGTGCGATCGTCGCTCGAGGGTGAGAAGGCGGCGATTGAGGCTGCAGTACGGCGACGACATCGCCGCCAGAGCCGCCAGGCAACCCTCCGATCCTGTTCGGGCCCCGATCGGCACAACGAACGAACCCTGCCCCGCGTCGACGCGGGGCAGGGTTCGAATAGTTCCGATTACGTGGATCCTGGGAGAATCGAACTCCCGACATCCTGCTTGCAAAGCAGGCGCTCTACCAACTGAGCTAAGGACCCGCTGAATCACACGAGTGTGCCATTCAGTGGGGCTACCAGGACTTGAACCTGGGACCTCTTCATTATCAGTGAAGCGCTCTAACCGCCTGAGCTATAGCCCCTTGACCAAGCAATGACTCTACCCGATGCGCGGCGAAAATCGAAATCCGTTCCGCACACCGGGCGAGTTCGCCGCCTAGTTGCTCGTGAATCCGAGCTGGAACCCGCCCAGCACACGCACGAGCAGGTTGTACACCAGCGCACCGACGGCACCGAGCGCCGTCCCCACGATGGTGTTCAGGATCGCCACCACGACCGAGAAGCCGAGTACCTGCGGGAAACCGATGATCTTCATGAGGCTGTTCTCCTCACCCACGATGTCCATGAACACCGCGTCGACCTGCGCGAAGACGCCGGTCTGCAGGAGGACCGTGTAGATCAGGATCGTCGCGACCACACTCACGATGGCGAGGCAGATCGAGACCAGGAAGGAGAACTTCACCGCCGACCAGAAGTCGATGTAGACCAGCTTCAGGCGGACCTGCTTGGAGGGGGCCTTCTTGCGGGTCTTCTTGGCCAGCTTGTCGGCGACAGTGTTACTCATTCACGTCTTCCTTGTTCTCTGCGGACTCGGCATCCCGGGCCTCGGACTCCGCGTCTTCGAGCCCGCGCTCCGAATTACGCGCGATGCCAATGATACGGTCCCCCTCTGGGAATCGCGCGAAGACGACACCCATCGTGTTGCGTCCCTTCGCCGGAACCTCGGCGACGCCGGAGCGCACGACCTTCCCGCTCGCGAGGACCGCGAGGACCTCGTCCGCGTCGTCGACGATGAGTCCGCCCACGAGATCGCCGCGGTTCTCATCCAGCTTCGCGACCTTGATCCCGTAGCCTCCGCGCTGCTGCACCCGGTACTCGTGGACGGCCGTGCGCTTGGCGTAGCCTCCCTCGGTGACGACGAAGACGAAGCCCTCCCCGTCCTTCAACCGAGAGGCCGAGAGGAGTGCGTCCCCCTCGCGGAAGTTCATGCCCCGCACACCGCTGGTCGACCGACCCATCGGACGAAGTGCCTGATCAGAGGCGGTGAATCGAAGCGACATGCCGTGTCGGGAGACGAGCAGGACGTCGTCGTCGGCCTCGGCGATGAGCGCCTGCACGAGCTCGTCGCCCTCGCGCAGCTTGATCGCGATGATGCCGCCCGTGCGGTTCGTGTCGTACTCCGTCAACGCGGTCTTCTTCACGAGGCCGTCCCGGGTCGCGAGCACCAGGTACCCGGCGTCGGCGAAGTCGCGCACGTCGAGGATCTGCGTGACCGCCTCATCGGGTGCGAGCGCGAGCAGGTTCGCGAGGTGCTGGCCCTTCGAATCCCGTCCGCCCTCGGGAACCTCGTAGGTCTTCGCACGATAGACGCGCCCGGTGTTCGTGAAGAACAGCAGCCAGTGATGCGTCGTGGTGACGAAGAAGTGCTCGACGATGTCGTCGGCGCGCAGCTGCGCTCCCTTCACGCCCTTCCCACCGCGATGCTGCGAGCGGTAGTTGTCGATCCGGGTCCGCTTGACGTATCCGCCTCGCGTGACCGTGACGACCATCTCCTCCTCGGGGATGAGGTCCTCCATCGACATGTCGCCGTCGTATCCGTGCAGGATCGTCGTACGACGTTCGTCTCCGTACTTGGCGGTGAGCTCGTCGAGCTCCTCCATGATGATCGAGCGCTGCTCGGCGGGCGAGGCGAGGATCTCCTGGTACTCCTTGATCTGCCGCTCGAGCTTGGCGGCGAGATCCAGGATCTTCTGCCGCTCGAGCGCGGCGAGCCGGCGCAGCTGCAGACCGAGAATCGCGTCGGCCTGGAGCTGATCGACCGAGAGGAGGCTCATCAGTCCCTCGCGCGCCTCGTCCACGGTCGGCGAGCGGCGGATGAGCGCGATGACCTCGTCCAGCGCGTCGAGCGCCTTGAGATAGCCGCGCTGGATGTGAGCCTCGGCCTCGGCCTTCCTCAGGCGGTACTCGGTACGGCGGACGATGACCTCGATCTGGTGCTTCACCCAGTAGGTGATGAAGCCGTCGAGCGAGAGCGTGCGCGGCACGCCGTCGACGATGGCGAGCATGTTCGCGCCGAAGTTGTCCTGCAGCTGCGTGTGCTTGTACAGGTTGTTGAGCACGACCTTGGGGATCGCGTCCCGCTTCAGCACGACGACGAGCCGCTGACCCGTGCGGCCGCTGCTCTCGTCGCGGATATCCGCGATGCCCTGAACCTTGTTCTCCTTGACGAGGTCCGCGATCTTCACCGCGAGGTTGTCGGGATTCACCTGGTAGGGCAGTTCGGTGATGACAAGGCAGGCGCGCCCCTGCAGCTCCTCGATGTTCACCACCGCGCGCATGGTGATCGAGCCGCGGCCGGTCGCGTAGGCCTCGCGGATCCCCCTCGTGCCGAGGATCTGCGCGCCGGTCGGGAAGTCGGGCCCGGTGATCCGCTCCATGAGCGCCTCGAGCAGCTCCTCGCGCGACGCCTCGGGGTTCTCGAGATGCCACTTGGCACCGGAGGCCACCTCACGAAGGTTGTGCGGGGGAATGTTGGTCGCCATTCCGACGGCGATGCCGACCGAACCGTTGACCAGCAGGTTCGGGAACCGCGCTGTCAGGACCGTCGGCTCCTGCGTCCGACCGTCGTAGTTGTCCTGGAAATCGACGGTGTCCTCGTCGATGTCGCGCACCATCTCCATGGCGAGCGGGGACATCTTGGTCTCGGTGTATCGGTGGGCGGCGGCTCCGTCGTTTCCGGGCGAGCCGAAATTGCCCTGGCCGAGCGCGAGCGGGTATCGCATGGCCCACGGCTGAACGAGGCGCACCAGGGAGTCGTAGACCGCGCTGTCGCCGTGGGGGTGGAACTGGCCCATGACGTCGCCGATGACGCGGGTGCACTTCGAGAACGACTTGTCGGGGCGGTACCCCCCGTCGTACATCGTGTAGATGACGCGCCGGTGGACCGGCTTCAGTCCATCGCGGACGTCGGGAAGCGCGCGTCCCACGATGACGCTCATCGCGTAGTCGAGGTAGGACCGCTGCATCTCCAGCTGCAGGTCGACCTGATCGATCCTGCCGTGGAGTCCGTGCACGCTCTCGGCCGCGGGCGAGGTCTCGGTTTCGGGAGTCTGGTTCTCAGATGTCAAGGAAGCGCACATCCTTCGCGTTCTGCTGGATGAAGTTGCGTCGGGATTCGACGTCCTCCCCCATGAGGGTGGAGAAGATCTCGTCCGCGACCGCGGCATCGTCCATGGTCACCTGCAGCAGTGTGCGGGTGTCGGGGTTCATCGTGGTCTCCCACAGTTCTTCGTAATTCATCTCGCCGAGGCCCTTGTAGCGCTGCACGCCGCTCTCCTTCTGGAGCCGCTTGCCGCTCTCGGCGCCCGCGGCGAGGCGGGCATCGCGCTCCGCATCGCTGAAGACGTACTCGTGCTCGGAGTTCACCCACTTGATCCGGTACAGGGGCGGCTGGGCGAGATACACGTAGCCGAGATCGATCAACGGGCGCATGTAGCGGAACAGCAGGGTCAGCAGCAGCGTGGTGATGTGCTGACCGTCCACGTCGGCGTCCGCCATGAGCACGATCTTGTGGTATCGGGCCTTCTCCGGGGTGAAGTCCTCGCCGATGCCCGCGCCGAATGCGGTGATCATCGCCTGCACCTCCGCGTTGTTCAGCGCGCGGTCGAGGCGAGCCTTCTCCACGTTGAGGATCTTGCCTCGCAGCGGAAGGATCGCCTGAGTTTCGGGATTGCGGCCGGTCTTCGCGGATCCGCCCGCCGAGTCGCCCTCGACGATGAAGATCTCTGAGAGGGTGGGATCCTTGCTCGAGCAGTCCGCGAGCTTGCCGGGCATGCCGCCGGATTCGAGAAGCCCCTTGCGTCGAGCCGTCTCGCGAGCCTTCCGAGCGGCGAGACGCGCCGAGGCCGCCTGGATCGACTTTCGGATCACATCCTTGGCTGGGCCGGGATTGCGCTCGAGCCAGTCGCCGAGCTGGTCCCCGACCACCTTCTGCACGAAGGCCTTGGCTTCGGTGTTGCCGAGCTTCGTCTTGGTCTGACCCTCGAATTGCGGTTCGCCGAGCTTCACCGAGATCACTGCGGTGAGGCCCTCCCGGACGTCCTCCCCCGAGAGGTTCTCATCCTTCTCGCGCAGCAGATTCTTCTCGCGCGCGTAGCGGTTGACGAGTGTCGTCAGCGCGGCTCGGAAGCCCTCCTCGTGGGTACCGCCCTCGTGCGTGTTGATCGTGTTGGCGTAGGTGTGCACGCTCTCCGAATAGGACGTCGTCCACTGCATCGCGACCTCGACCGCGATCTTCCTCTCCGTGTCCTCGGCCTCGAAGGAGATGATCTCCTCGTTCACGAGTTCGGCGCGCTTCGCCGCATTGATGTGATGGACGTAGTCCTCGATGCCGCGCTCGTAGAGGAACTCCTCGTGCAGCGCCGGCGGAGCGACCAGCTCACCCTTGTCGTTCTCGACCGGCTCCTGCGGGCGCTCATCGGTGATGGTGATCCTGAGTCCCTTGTTCAGGAACGCCATCTGCTGAAATCGCGTGCGCAGCGTGGTGTAGTCGAAGTCGACGGTCTCGAAGATGTCGGCACTCGGCCAGAAGGTGATGGTGGTTCCGGTCGACTCGCTCGGCTCCCCCTTCGCCAGGGGCGCGTCCGGCACGCTGTTCGTGAACGACATGTTCCACGTGAAACCTTGGCGACGCACCTCCACCTCGAAGCGACTCGACAGCGCGTTGACGACCGAGGATCCCACGCCGTGCAGGCCGCCCGAGACGGCGTACCCGCCGCCGCCGAACTTTCCGCCCGCGTGCAGGACTGTGAGCACCACTTCAACGGTCGACTTGGTGGGATCGCTCGAGTGAGGATCGACGGGGATACCGCGGCCGTTGTCGATGACCCGCACGCCGCCGTCCTCGAGGATCGTCACGTGAATGGTGTCGCAGTGCCCCGCGAGCGCTTCATCGACGGAGTTGTCGACGATCTCGGACACGAGGTGGTGCAGACCACGGGGGCCAGTCGATCCGATGTACATGCCAGGCCGCTTGCGTACCGCGTCGAGCCCTTCGAGCACTTGGATGGCGCCGGCGCCATACTCTTCCGCGGCCGCAGCCTGTTCTGAACTCATGCCTTGATTGATCCTTCTCTGGGCGTCTCAGAGCGTATTTTCACCCCGGGTACTTCCGCACACCAGCCTATCAAGGATCTGCCTCAAGACCGGCCATTGCGGCCTATCTACGGGGATATGGGAACCGGGATCGTCCCCCGGAGTTTCGGGTCTTCGAATACAGTGCGTCTCCACCCGTTGGCATCGGTGTTGCCCGGGCCGATCGGCCTGAGCAGAACCGCACTCGAGCCGCGAGCCCTGATCCCCTTCGAGGATGCCGTCGAGTCACCCGTACGTGTCGCGGGGGCCGCGGCCCCGCACCGTGCGCGGGCCGTGGCGCCAGCTCGGAGCTCCCGGGGCGAGGAAGCGCAGATCCCTGATCTCCGCGTCGGGGTACTCCCGCAGCAGGCGAGTCAGCATCTCCGCGCGAAGTCGCCGGAGCTCGGTCGCCCAGGTCGTCGAATCGCACTGGATCTGCAGCACTCCATGACTGATCCCCTGCACCGTCGTGTGCTCGGCGGTCGCCTCCCCCGCGAACTCGGGCCACTCCTCGATGATTCTGGCCTGCTCGAGTTCAACGCTCCAACCCATGTCGCTGGCCACGGTGACGAGGACGTCTCCGAGTGCCTTCGGATCCCGGCCGAACCCGAAGGGCTTTCCCCCGGGTGCGTCTTCGGAGCTTCGCTTGCGCCGCCGAACCGGCGCGCCTCGCCAGATCGCCTTCGCCCGCAGATAGGACGCGCTCGCGAATCCGGGTTCTCCCGCAGTCGGCATCACTCGCCCCCCTCCACGATCCTGCCGGCCTCCACTTTCACTCGTCGCCAATCGACGTCGCCCGGGACATCCTCCTCGACCGCTGCGGTGACGATCACCTGCTCAAAACCACTGACGGCCGACATGAGGCTCTGCCGACGTCGCGTGTCGAGTTCAGCGAACACATCGTCGAGGATGATCACGGGATCTCCGGCCGGCGATTCATCCCGCAGAATCGTCGCGAGTGCCATCTTCAACGACAGAGCGAACGACCAGGACTCCCCGTGGCTCGCGAACCCCTTCACCGGAAGTCCGTTGAGGTTCAGCAGGAGGTCATCCCGGTGCGGCCCGACGAGCGTCACTCCGCGCTCGAGTTCCTGCGAGCGCACCGCCGCAAGGGCGGCGCGAAAGTCCGCAGCGAGCGTTTCACGTGAAACGCTCGCCAGCTCCTCGGCGCTCGACGTTTCACGTGAAACACGACCGGGTTCGAGTGTGCGGCTCACCGACTCGCTCAGCGTCGTCTCCGGTGCGTGATCCTGTTCGACGAGCGCCTCGTAACCGCTTCGCAGTGGGAGCCCCAGATCACGCACGAGCTCGCGACGCGCGAGCATGATCTGCGTTCCGTGCTCCACGAGCTGCTCATCCCAGACATCGAGCGTGGCCGTCGCCGCAGCCGAACCCCTTGCGCTCCGAGCGGATTTCAGAAGCGACGTGCGCTGTCGAACCACCCGCTCGTAGTCCGCCAGGACACCTCCGGCGACCGGAAGCCTCGCTACAAGCGCGTCGTCGAGAAACCGTCGTCGTCCTGAGGGCTCTCCACGAACGATACTGAGGTCCTCGGGGACGAAAGCGACCGCCGCGAACCAGCGCGTGACTTCTCGCGGACGAACCACATTCCGATTCACCTGAGCACGATTCGGCCGGTCGCGATTCAATTGGAGCTCGAGCAGGACATCACGCTGCGACGCCTCGACCCGCATCCGCATGATGGCGGCATCGGCCCCGGCACGGATGAGAGCGGCATCCCCCGTCACCCGATGCGAGCGCAGTGTGGCGAAATAACCGATGGCCTCGACCAGGTTCGTCTTTCCCTGGCCGTTCCTGCCGACGAGCAGATTCGGGCCGGCAGCGAGTTCGAGCTCAGCCGAGCGGTAGTTGCGAAAGTCTCCGAGCGAGAGATGCGCGACCCGCATCGCTCCCCCTATCGAAGCAGCAGGTTCGGCTGCAGAAGATACCTGAAGCTCTCCTCATCGGCATCCTCCTTGCTCCGCTGGCTCGTGATGAGCACCGGGCCGGGCTTCCCCGGGTTATCCGTGCGCGTGAACGCGATGCGCGCGAATTCGGAGTGCGTGGAGCGGAGGCCGTCGAGGAGGAACTGAGGCTTGAGCGAGACGACCATCTCGTCTCCCACGAGATGAGCGTCCACGGTCTCGACCGCCTGCGCCGACTCGGTGCCCGCGGCTTCGAGCGTCACCGTCCCCTCCGCGAAGGAGAATCTGAGCGCCGCCTCGCGTTCGAGAACGAGTCCGACTCGGCCGACCGCTTCGATCAGCTCCGCCGTGTTGACGACCGCGTAGTTGTCGACGCTCGTCGGGAAGAGCCTGCCGACCGGTGGGTAGTTTCCCTTGATCAGCAGCGACGTCACCGTCTTCGCCCCGCCCGTGAACGCGACCAGCTCGCGTTCGCCGTCCTTCACGATCGCAACCTGCACCTGACCGGCGCTGGCGAAGGTCTTCCCCACCTCGGTGACGATCTTGGACGGCACGAGCGCACTGAGCTCTTCTCGACTGTCCTGGTTCTCCCAGTCGATGCCGCGCGTCGCCACACGGTATCGATCCGTCGCCGTCAGGGTGAGCGAGTTCTCGTTCACCTCGAACTGCACCCCCGTGATGACCGGTGTCACATCGTCCTTGGAAGCTGCGAGGGACACCTGGGCGATCGCGTCGGAGAAGAGATCCGCCGGCACCGATCCGGAGACCGTGTCCACCCGCGGCACCTGCGGGTACTCCTCCACGGGCATCGCCGGGAGGCTGAAGGAGGCCGAGCCGCATCGCACCTCGACCCGACTCTCAGCGAGCGACACCTCGACGTCGGAGTGCGGTAGGCGCTGAGCGATCTCGCTCAGCAGTCGGCCGGATACCAGCGCGCGGCCGGGTTCGGTCACCTCCGCGGTGAGCGAGGTCCGTGCGGACACCTCGTAATCGAAGGACGAGATGGTCAGCTGGCCGTCTTCCGCTTCGATCAGCGCCCCGCTCAACAGCGGCTGAGTCGGCCGCGGCGGGAGCAGCTTCACTGCAAACGACACGGACTCGCTGAACACGTCACGGTTGACGGTGAATCGCATGTGGTTTCCTCCCCGCGCGTACGCGCTGATGCACCAGAGTGGTGGCCTGACAATCTTTGCATACTCGGCGGGTGCAGGCATCCGCTGGAGACCGGGACCGCCTGCGATCCCGCGATCCGAGAGCGTGATCGAGAGCCCATTCATATAGGGAGAAGTGTTAACAGTGTTAACAGCTGTGGAAACTGTGGATAACTCGGAACTCTCCAGTCGTTCGTAGAGAACTACACGTCTGTGAGTTGTTGGGGGCGAGTGCACGATCATCCAACCGCGGAATGACGCGGATTTTTGACGGGGGTACCGAATCCACAGAAGCAGGCCGTCCATCCACAACTTCGGCGGAGTTGTCCCCAGTTATCCACAGGCACCCTGTGGGCTGTGGAGGAAACGAGCTATCGAGAGCCCTGCTTGATGCGGGTCGTCAGCTCGGTCACCTGGTTGTAGATGGACCGTCGCTCCGCAATCAGCTGCGTGATCTTCTTGTGGGCGTACATGACCGTCGTGTGGTCCCGGCCTCCGAACAGCTGCCCGATCTTCGGGAGCGACAGCGGGGTGAGTTCGCGGCAGAGGTACATGGCGATCTGACGGGCCGTCGCGATCTGCTGAGCCCGCGACGGCCCGTACAGTTCGTCGACCGCGAGATCGAAGTACTCCGCGGTCCTCCCGATGATGTCGGAGGGCTGCACCTCGTTGTCCGCGTCGAGCGTGATGAGATCCTTCAGCACCGTGTGCACGAGAGGCATGTCGATCCGCTGCTGGTTGAGGCTCGCGTACGCCGTGACGCGGATCAGCGTGCCCTCGAGCTCGCGAATGTTGGAGGAGAACTTGCTCGCGATGAACTCCAGGATGTTGTAATCGATCTCCAGGTTCTCCCGCTGGGCCTTCTTCCTGAGGATCGCGATCCGGGTCTCCAGATCCGGCGCCTGGATGTCGGTCAGGAGTCCCCACTCGAACCGGGAGAGCATGCGCTCCTCGAAGCCGCGCAACTGCTTCGGCTGCACGTCGCTCGTGATCACTACCTGTTTGTTGTGGTCGTGCAGCGTATTGAAGGTGTGGAAGAAGGCTTCCTGCGTCTCCACCTTGTCCTCGAGGAACTGGATGTCGTCCACCAGCAGGATGTCCACACTGCGGTACCTGGCGTGGAAGGCGGCGCCCTGGTTGTTCGCGATCGAGTTGATGAAGTCGTTGGTGAAATCCTCGGAGCTCACGTAGCGGACGCGGATGTCGGGGAAGAGCTCACGTGCGTAGTGACCGATCGCGTGCAGCAGGTGCGTTTTCCCGAGCCCCGAGTCGCCGTAGATGAAGAGCGGATTGTAGGCGCGAGCAGGCGCTTCCGCCACGGCGACCGCCGCCGCGTGGGCGAAGCGGTTCGACTGGCCGATCACGAAGCTGTCGAAGCGGTACTTCGCGTTGAGGCGGCTGTCGAGAGCGTCCTCGACGCCGTGCCGTCGCCGTGGCTCGGACACGGGACGGGAGGACTCGTACCTGGTCTGCTGTTCGACGTGGAACGAGCCCGTGTGCCCACTCTGGTCGGCCTCGTTCTCGTCGGCCTCGCTCGGGTCCGGGCTGATCTCGGGGTGGGCGTCCTCGTCGACGATCACGATGAAGTTGTCGATCTCGCGGGCCTCGGGAATCTGAGCGACGGCGGCCATGATGGCCGGACGAAGCCGGTTCTCGAGCAGTTTGAGAGTGAACTCCAGCTGGACGGCGAGGTAGAGCGTGCCGGCGGCCAGGCCGCGGGGAAGGGCGAGCGCCAGCTGCGCGCCGACCGCAGGTCCCACCGCGGGGTCGTTCATGACGGCCTGGGTCACTCGGGCCCAAACCTCTTGTATCTCGTCCTCAGTCACACGCCTGCCCAGGTCGATCCGATGTCCGTTGCGCGATGTTATACCCAGGTCTTATCCACAAGGAGTGGCGCATGGTTCCCTGTAAATACGGGGATCATCCCCTGCCCGACAACACCTGCGCCCACGTTAGTCACAGATTTGTCCACAGGCAAGTCCTGCGAGCGGATGCGTGTCGCAGGGATCCCGGCGGCGTGGCGGGCCGCCCGTCGCGCAGCTCTGCTTTGACGAAAGCCGCATTTCGGCGTACAGTGAGTACCTTGTATGGGTGGCAGCCCGCTGCAGCCCTGCCCAGATCCGACTTCCTCGTCGCCGTAGAGCCTCGGGGATCTGTTCCATAAGTCACGGAGTCTTTCATGAGCAAGCGTACCTTCCAGCCCAACAACCGCCGCCGCGCCAAGGTGCACGGTTTCCGCGCCCGGATGCGCACTCGCGCCGGCCGTGCCATCGTGGCGGCCCGCCGCGGCAAGGGCCGCTCGAAGCTCACCGCGTAATTCCCCTCCCCGGACCGATCATGCCTTCTCGGCAGCATCGAATCACCCGGGGTGACGATTACCGGCGCACAGTGCGAACCGGCCGCCGCGTGGGCGGTGCTTACTGCATCACCCACGCGGTTTTGCGTTCTCCAGGGGATCCGGCGCGCTTCGGCTTCATCGTCTCGAAGGCGGTCGGGGGCGCGGTCACCCGCAACCTCGTCCGCAGACGGATGAAGACCATCGTCGAGCGGCGTCTCCACGACGGCTTCTCCGGGATCGATGTCGTGTTCCGCGCGCTGCCCGCGAGCGCTACGGCGAGTTATGCCGAACTCGAGGGAGAGCTGGGGAAGGCCCTCGATCGGGTTCAGCGGGCGACCGGGCCCACGGGTGATCCCGTATGAAGCGGGTGCTCCTGGAGATATGGTTTCTCCCGAGGAACGCGGCGATCGCCGTGATGCACACCTACCGGCGGGTGATCTCCCCGCTCTACGGTCAGGTGTGCAGGTATTATCCATCATGTTCCAGGTACTCTCTGGAGGCGTACCAGCAACGCGGCCTCCTTCTCGGAGCAGCACTCACCGTGTGGCGGCTTCTCCGCTGCAATCCCTTCAGTGCTGGCGGGATCGACGACGTGCCGCCCCGGCTCCATCCGAACTTCATGATCAATCCTCGCGGCTTCGTCCGCCCCATCGACCGAAAGGCCTAACCCGGTGGATTTCTTCGAGACAATACTCTGGCCGCTGCGCTGGCTCGTCGAGGTGGTGCTGGCGGTCTGGCACCAGGTGTTCACGTGGGCCGGCATGGATCCGGAGTGCCAAGCGCGCCGAACTGAAGAAGACGCTCGTCGATCCGAACGCGACCG
>JAPSIU010000212.1 GCA_031178565.1 Leucobacter sp.
TGGCGGTGCTGCGCTTCAACACCCGCGGTACGTCATCACCGCGGGGCACGAGCGAGGGCGAGTTCGGGGAGGGCGTCGCCGAGCGCGCGGACGTGAACGCCGCGATGCGCTTCGTAGAGGACCGCGGCCTGCCGCGCCCCTGGCTCGTGGGCTGGTCGTTCGGAACCGAACTCGCGCTGAAGTACGGCCTGGAGCTTTCGATCGAGGGCGCGATCCTGCTCTCTCCGCCGCTTCACCGCGCAACGCCGGAGGAGGTCGCCGCATGGGCGGACGCGACCCCCGAGCTGATCGCCGTCATCCCCGAACTGGATGACTTCCTGCGCCCCGACGAAGCGCGGGAGCGCTTCGCGTCAGTTTCTCGGATGCGGCTCATCGCGGTGGAGGGCGGCAGGCATCTCTGGGTGGGGGAGCACCAGACCCGGCGGGTGCTGAACGAGATCGTCGCGGCCGTGGGGACGGCGCCGACGCCGCTGCCAGGGTCCGTGGGAGACGAGCGGCTGCAGCACTGAGCCGCTCGTCGCGTCGGACCGCGCCGGGCAGCGCCGGCGCGACGACGTCAGCGCTCGCTGGGCTCCGCGACCGACTCCGCAAGCTCCGTCACGGGCTCCGGATCCTGCTCTGCTCCGGCCTCCCGCTCCGACGGATCCTCCGGCTCTGCGCCGGTCTGCGACTCAGCGACCGGCTGCGTGACGAGACGCCCGGCCACCGTGCTCATCTTCTGCGCGTTGGTGATGACCTCGCCCAGACTCTCGAAGTAGCGGGCGACGGCGCCGCGCTCCACCTTGAGCTGCGTCATGCGGTCCTCGGCCGCCGCGAGCACCTTGGTCGCGCGCTCCTCGGCCGCGGCGAAGGTGGTCTGCGCCCGGCGCTCGGCCTCGAGCACGATCTCCGCAGCCTGCTGCTCGGCGTCGGCGCGGAGCCTCCGCGCGTCCTGGGTCGCCTCGGAGGTCAGGCGGAGGTATTCCTCGCGAGCCTCCTCGAGCTGCGCCTTGAGCTCGGCGAGCTCGGCGTTCGTCGCCTCGATCGCCCGTCGTGACGCCTCGTCCGCCTCGCGCTGGCGCGTCGCGAGCTCCTGCTCCAGCTGCTCGCGCTGCCGAGTGGACGAGGTCGTGAACTCGATCGTGTCCGCCTCGATCTGATCCCGCATCCGCCGCACCGCGTCCTCGGTCTCCGCGCGGAGTTGCGCGAGCTGGGACTCCTCGGTGTTCCGGTACTCGGCGAGTTCGGCCACGGTGTCGGCGCGGAGCAGGTCGGTCTCCTCCGTGACCGCGGTGCGCTTCGCGGCCACCTCCCGTTCGATCGCCGCGGTCTGGGCTTCGCGCTCGAGGCGCAGGTCCTCCTCGTGCTGCTCGCGGGCGGCGGCGAGCTCGCGCTCGTGCTCCTCCCGTTCGCGCGCGATGTCCGCGGCGAGCTTGCTGCGCTCGCGCTCGATCCGCAGTTCGAGCTCCTCGCGTTCGATGCCGAGCGCCTCGGCGGCCTCCTCGCGGGCGATGCGGAGCTGCTCCTCGGCCGCCGCGCGCTCGTCGTCCACTCGCTGCTGGTGCTCGAGGAGCGTCGCGGCGATGCGCTCCTCGTGGATCGTGCTCTCGTCCGACAGCCGGGCGTCGTGAGCCGCGCGCTCCCGGGCGAGTGCCCGCTCCTGCTCCTGACGCTCCTCCGCGAGCTCGCTCTCATGGACCCCGCGCTGGGCATCGATCTTGGAGCGGTGCTGCTCCCACTCGGCGATCAGGCGATCCTGATGCGTCGCCAGCTCGGCGCCGATTCTCGCCTCGTGGGCCCGCCGCTCCCGGGAGATGCGCGCATCGTGCTCGACGAGCTGTTCCGCGAGCTCGGTCTCCTGCGCCTCGCGCTCCTCGGCGAGCCGGGCGTCGTGCGCCTCCCGTTCCGCGAGGAGCTGCGTGTCGTGCGCCTCCCGCTCGGAGGCGATGCGCGTGGTGTGCTCCTCGGTCTCCTGCGCGATGCGCGTGTCATGGGCTTCCCGCTCGGAGGCGATCGCGGCGTCGTGCGCTTCGCGCTCCCGGGCGATACCGGTCTCGTGCGACTCGCGCTCTCGAGCGATGCGGGAGACATGCGCGGCGAGTTCGGCGGAGAGGCGGGTCCCCTGCTCCTCCTGAGCGCTCAGCAGTCGTACTTCGTGCTCCGCGGCCTCGGCGCGGAGGGCCTCGTCGTGCGCGCGCCGCTCCTCGGCGATGGAGGTCTCGTGCTCCTCGCGCTCGGCGGCGAGGCTCGCGCGGTGCGCGTCGACCTCCTCGGACACGCGCCGCTCGTGATTCTCGCGCTCGGCGGCGAGCTCGGCCCGCTGCTGCTCCGCGAGCCGCGTCCGATCCTCCTCGGCGAGCTCGTCCGCGCGGGCGCGCTCCCGGCCCGCCTGGTCCGCGAGCGTCGCCAGTTCGCTCCGACGGGCCTCGAGCTCGCGGGCGATCGTCGCTTCGTGCTGCGCGCGCTCCTGCGCGATGCGATCGGTGTGGGCCTGCCGTTCCGCCGCAATGCTGCGATCGTGCCGCTCGCGCTCGCCCGCGATGGCCTCGTCGTGCTCGAGGCGCTCCTGCGCGATCCTGCCGCGGAGGTTCTCCATCTCGGTCGTGAGCGCCCGTCGCTGGGCCTCGACACCCGCCTCGAGCTCGCGCTGCCGCTCCGTGTAGCGCTCCTCGAGCTCGGCCTCCTCGCGCTGCCGCTTCGCCTCGAACTCGGCACGGGCTCGCTCGCCCTCCTGCACCAGTCGCGCTCGCTCGAGCTCGGCTTCGCGCTCGCTCTCGGCCTTCTGCCTGGCGAACGCCTCGGCGTGGGTGTCGGTTTCGGTGCGCAGCTCGCTCGCGGCGACGCGCGCCTCGCCGGTGATGCGCTCGGCCTCGGCCCGGGCCTGCGCGAGCAGCGCCTGCGCCTCCTGCTGGGCGGTCTCGCGCTCGGATGCGGTCTCGCGCTCCGCCGAGCTGCGCATGAGCTCCGTGTCGCGGCGGACCTCTTCCAGCAGCTGCTCGCGTTCCGCGTTCGCCGAGGCCGACTGCGTCGCCACGTCGTTGCGGGCGCCCGTGATGATGATCTCCGCCTGCTCCTTCGCGGAGTCCAGGAGGGCGTCCGCGCGGCTCTGGGCCTGGGTGAGGATCCGCTTGCTCTCCTCCTCGGTCGAGCGCCGGAGCTTCTCCGCATCGAGATCCGCCTGGGCCATGAGGCGCTGGGCGTGATCCTCGGCCACCTGGAGGCTCTTCTCGACGCGCAGCCCGAGCCCCGTGTAGCCGGTCGCCCCGAGCTCGGCGATCTGCTCCTGCAGGTCCGCGATGAGCTGCCGCTGTTCCTGGCCGGTCTGCGCGGCCTGCTGGTGGGCGAGCTGCAGCGACTCCAGGTGCGACTGGAGCGTCGAGATGTGCCCGACCAGGGCGCCTACGCGCTCGTCGACCTCCTCACGGTTGTAACCGCGAAAGGCAGGTGAGAATTGCTGGGCTGACTCGGACACTGGCCCTCCGGAGTAAGACGATGTTTCCGCTCGTACGCAGGGACCTGCGCCGCGGGCATATAGACGACCATGATAGTTGAATTCGTCAGCTGCCGTCTGGACGTTTCGAAAGGCGCCGTGGCGAACCCGGTCGGCATCCATGTCTTGTACGGAAAGCTCCGGTAGCGTTGAATGTTGAGAATCTATGCCCGTGGGTTGCGGCTCCCTGCTGCGTCGACGCGGGCGATACGTTAGTGAGGATCCCCCGTGCGATATGTGCTTGCGATCGCGACGCTCGTGCTCTCCGGTGTGCTGCTGCTGCTGGGTATCGGTCAGCGCACCTTTCTCGCCGGCCCCGCCGAGATCAGCTACCCCGTGGACACCAGTTCGGAGACGGGATACGCCGTCGTGCACGGTCCCGAGCTCGCGAAGGTTCCCGGGCAGGCCAACGTGGTCGTCCGAGGATCCCAGGCGTTCGTCGCCACGGGGGCGGGCCGTGACGTCGAGGCCTGGGTCGAGCCCTTCTCGCACGCGCAGCTGTCGGTCGACGCGAATGGACAGCGTCTGCTCAGCGCGTTGATCCCGCCCGCGGCTCAAGAGGAGCCGCCGGCCGACGCCGAAGAGGAGGAGGCCCCGGTGCCGCTCGATCCGCGAGGAAGCGATCTCTGGCTGGAACAGCGCGCCATCGACGGTGAGGGAAGCGAGACGGAGACCGAGACGCTGCGGGTGCCGGTGAAGCTCGCGGAGGATCAGGCGGTGCTCATCGCCTCGGACGGGGAGAACCCGGTCCCCTCGGACGTCTCCCTCGTGTGGGTGCAGGATCGCGAGACGCCGTGGGCGGGACCGCTGCTCGCAGCCGGCGGCCTCCTCGCGCTCGTCGGAGGTGTGCTCTATCTCCTCGCCGTCGACCACGACCGTCGCGGTCTCGGACCCCGCCGCGGTCGCCGCGGCCCCCTGCTCGGGATCCGGAACAGCTTCGGCCGGCGTCGTCGCGGCGGGGAGCCGCCCGTGAACCGTGAGCAGGGGACCCCCATGCTGGCGTCACCGGGAAGAAAGCGAATGCGCCGCGCCGCGCTTCCCGCGCTCGGTCTGACGGTCGCGTTGGGCCTCGCCGGATGCTCGGCGAACTACTGGCCGGACTTCTCGCCCGATCAGACGAAGGAGGCGACCGAGGAGGAGCCTCAGCCCTCGGCCGCTCCGGTCCCGGTGTCGGACGCGCAGATCGATCGCATCGTGAAGGACGTCGCGAAGGTGGCGGGAGAGGGCGACGACGCGCTCGATCCGGAGGCACTGGAGCCCCGGTTCACGGGTGACGCGCTCGCGCAGCGCGCCGCGAACTACACGATTCGCGGGGCGGTGCCGGATTACGGTGTCGTGCCGCCGCGCATCACGGACGAGGCGCTGGACTACCAGCTGGTGCAGAGCACCGAGTCCTGGCCGCGCACGCTGCTCGTGACGGTGGCCTCGACGTCGGGGGCGACGGAGGCTCCCGCGGGGGAGCCCGTTCCGGACGGTGAGGCGGAGTCGCTGAGCGAGGAGGCGCCGGAGGAGGAGGGCTCCTCCCCGTCGCTCGCCATGGTCCTCACGCAGCAGTCTCCTCACGAGAACTACCTCGTGTCCCGCGTCATCGCGCTGCGAGGCGGTATCTCGATGCCGCAGGCCGCCCCCGCCGAGGACGGCACGGCGCTGCTGTCGAACGAGATCGAGACGATGATGCTGCCGCCCGGCGAGGTCGGAACGGCGTTCGCCGCCGTGCTCCCCGGTGTCGGTGTACGCCACCGCGATCGCGGATTACACGGCGGGGCCTCTGCATCGGGATTCCTCTTCATG
>JAPSIU010000213.1 GCA_031178565.1 Leucobacter sp.
CTCCGCGCGGGCCTTCTGGATCGAGATCGGGATGTTCCCGAGGAGGCAGTAGCCCCGCCCCCGATCGGCCTCCGCGTGATGACCGGGCGGGCGGACCAGTGCGTACGCGCTCCGCACGTCGCCCGTGACGACAGCCTGCACGGCCGCGTAGACGCCGCCGGCCGCGAGAGCGCAGATCTCGTACGATCCGTGCCCGAAGTTCGCGTAGTCGCCCATCGAACCGCCGTCCGCGTCGGAGAGCTGCTTGAACCGGTCGAGATATTCGGCCGGATGCACTCGGAGGAGGTCCTCCCGGCTCAGATCCGCCGGTTCGAAGCGGTCCAGGCGCTTGTCGAGCTGCGTGACGCCGAGCAGATGCAGAAAGCGGCGGCGCGCCTCGGGCGTCTCCATCTCCGCCCCCTGCTCCACCCAGGGCCCTCCCACGTCGCGCGCATCGTGCCAGAAGTACCGCTCGTCGGTGACGAAACCGACCCGTTCATCTGTCGCCATCTTCATCGTCCTCACTGTTTGATCTGTCTGATGTGTCTGGTTTGTCTCATGCGTCTGGTCTGTCTGCAGTCCGGGGTCCGCGGCCGGTCGCACCGCATCACGCGGGCACATCGGCCGTCGCGGCCGTCGTGCGGGTTCCGGTCACGGCTTCCTGCGTGGTCGAGACGCGGGCGATCACGATCATGGGGATCACCAGGAGCACGCTCACGCCGGCGATCATCCACCCGAAGCCCTGGTAGCCGCTCACCTCGACCGCCCAGGTGCCGAACAGCGGAGCGAAGCTCGATCCGATCAGGTAGACGCCGAGGATCGGGCCCGACCAGCGCCCGCGAGCGTCCAGACCGGCCGCCGTCGCGATGAAGTAGGTGTAGGCGACGCCGTAGATGAAGTTCCAGGCCACCAGCAGCGCCGCGTAGGCGACCGCGTCGGTCGCGACCGTCGAGGCGAACTTCAGCCCGCCGCCGACGACCAGCATCAGGGCGAGCGGGAGCGCACGTCCGAAGCGCGGGCCGAGGAGCACGACCACGAAGGCGCCGGCGAGACCGCCGACCGTCGACAGGCTCAGTACGAGGCCGAGCATCGTGTCGTCGAGACCCGCCTGATCCGCGCCCATCGTTCCGGCGATCGCCCAGAGGGAATCCTCGCTGAGCGCCCAGACCGCGAACAGGCTCAGCAGTGCAAAACCGCTGAGGACCACGCGTGTGTTCTGCACGGGGGCCGTGCCCGACACGGGTGCTGTCCCCGACACGGGCGCGACCGCCACCGTCTTCGCCGGCGTCTCCGGGAGGAACCCGGTGACGGCGAGCGCGACGAGGGCCACGGCTGCCGCTGCGCCGAACACGCTGACCATGCTCAGTCCGATCGCGGGCACGAGCGCGAGCAGCACCGCGTTGGATCCACGGTTGAAGAGCATGTTGAAACCGGCGGCCCGATTCGAGCCCTGGAACGAGGCCAGGGCGGCACCGCCGGCGCCCGCCGCAGCGCCCGCCCCGAGTCCGGCGAGGATGAGTGCCGCAGGGAGCAGGATTCCGTCCGCCGGCGCGAGTGCTGCGCCGCCGAACCCGACCGTGGCCGCGAGAAGCCCGATTCGGGCGGTGCCGCGCCGCCTGCGGCCGGCCACCAGGGGAGCGACGAGCAGCGACGCGATAGCCGTGGCCAGGAGGTTCCCGGTCATCATGAAACCGGCGGCCGAAGCCGGTACTCCGATGTCGTCCAGCGCGAGCAGCATGAGCGGGATGAGGTTCGCGGTGAGATATCCCACGAGAGCAACCGTGAACGTCACCGTCCCCGCACCCCAGGTCAGCGGTGAGCGGGATTCGATCTGTGTAGCCGACACGGTTCCTCCTTGAACTCATTGTCATCATTATGAAATTAAATTCAATATAACAACGAGCGTGGGGAAGGGCAAGGATTGGCACGATGCCGGCCTGACCGGGCCCCTGTTCTCGGCTGCGACCATCGGCTCGGCTGGATCAATGGTTTTCCCTTGCGCTAAGCGTTGGGTGCGGCGATACTTTGATGCATGGCAAAGTATGGGGCTCTCGACGAGGTCTTCGTGGCGCTCGCCGATCCGACGAGGCGAGCCGTGATCCGGCGCCTCGGCGAGGGACCCGCGAGCGTGGGGGAGCTGGCGGCTCCGTTCCCCATCACGCTGCCCTCGTTCATGAAACACGTGCGCACGCTCGAGCGCAGCGGGCTGATCCGGACGCGCAAATCCGGCAGGGTGCGCACCTGCGTCCTCGATCGCGAGCGCCTGTCGCTCGTCGACGACTGGCTCGCCGAGCAGCGGGCCCTGTGGGAGCAGCGCACCGATCGACTCGAGCAGTTCGTCACCGATCATCAGGAGGACCAATGACACCGATCGACCCGCGCCTCGACCTCGCCCTCGAGCGTGTGATCCGTGCCCCTCGTGCCGCCGTCTGGCGGGCGTGGACCGATCCGGATCGGCTCGCGCAGTGGTGGGTGCCGGCTCCGACCATCGCTCGCGTCGACCGCCTCGACGCGCTTCCCGGGGGCGCATTCGTGACGAGCATGAGCGACGACGGCGAGACCTTCCAACCGCACACGGACTCGATCTTCCTCGTCGTCGAACCGGAGGCCAGGCTCGTCTTCACCAACGCGATCACCACCGCCTGGCGACCCGCAGCCCCCGCGCCCGTCGCGATGACCGCCGAGGTCGTACTCGCCGATCACCCCGACGGCACCGACTACCGCGTGATCGTGCGGCACCGCGATCCCGCCGATCGGGATCGCCACGAGGAACTCGGCTTCTTCGACGGCTGGGGATCGGTCGCCGATGCGCTCGCCGCTCTCGTCGAGAGGGAGGCGGAGAGATGAGGATCGCGGTCACCCAGTTCGTCACACTCGACGGCGTTTCCCAGGGGCCAGGATCGGCCTCGCTGCATCGCTCCTCGATGCCGGACTCGTCGACACGCTCCGCCTCGCGGTCGCTCCCGTGATCATCGGCCAGGGACGTCGGCTCATGACCGGGGATCGCGCCGCCGGCGTAGTCCGCACGGGCCGGGCTCTCAGAGAACGTGAGAGCCTGGTTGCATGGACGAAAAGACGCGGCGAGTATCGATCGTGCTGTTCGACGGCTTCGAGCTGCTCGACGTTTTCGGCCCGGTGGAACTGTTCAGCATGGTTCCGGACCGGCTCGTGATCGAGTTCGTCGGGCCCGAATCGGGGCCGGTTCCCAGCAGTCAGGGTGTGGAGGTGGTCGCGACTCTCGCGTATGACACGGCCCCGGCCCCGGATATCGTGCTCGTTCCCGGCGGCCCCGGTACGCGATCCCTGGTGACCGACGAGCGATTCACCGCGTGGTTGCGGAACTGGGCCGAGCCGGCCTCGCTGGTGACATCGGTCTGCACCGGATCTGCGCTGCTCGCCGCCGCGGGTCTGCTCGACGGATACCGCGCGACGTCGAACAAGGCGGCGTTCGACTGGGTCACGACGTGCGGCCCGGGGGTCGATTGGATCGGACGCGCGCGTTGGATCGAGGACCGCGATCGTTGGACGTCATCGGGAGTCGCGGCCGGAATGGATATGGCTGCAGCGCTGCTGGCGCACCTCTTCGGCAGCGCCGTCGCCGATGAGGCCGCCGATCACGCCGAACTCGAGATCCACAAGGATTCCTCTTGGGATCCCTTCGCCGCGGTTCACGGAGTCTCTTCCGAGCCTTCGTGACGATGATGCGTACGACGCCACCGTCTCGCCGAGCGTTCCCGTCGGATAGGAGCCGGCTATGTCCGCGTAGCCGGCCGGCTTCGAGGGGTGCCGAGGCCCCGGATCGTCTCGTATCGTACCGGTATCGGCTATGTCCGCGTCCGCTCCCCAGACGATCCGATATCGGAGAGACGGTGAACCATGCGAATCCTCATCCTCGGCGGCACCTCGTTCATCGGTCGCGCCATCACCCGTGCGCTGCTCGGCCTCGGTCACGAAGTCGCGCTGTACCACCGCGGGCGCACCGAACCGTCCGAACTCGCGCGGGCGACCCACATGCACGGAGATCGGTCGGAGCTGTTCGACCGTCGGGAGGAGATCGCGCGCTTCGGTCCCGACGCCGTCGTGGACACCTACGCCCTGACTCTCCGGGACGCCCGGATCGCCGTGAGCGCTCTCCCCGTCGACGTGCCCGCGGTGGTGCTCTCCAGCCAGGATGTCTACGAGGCATTCGAGGGGTTTCTCACCGGAAGGGCGACGGCACCCCTGCCGATCCGCGAGAACGCCCCGCTGCGCAGGCGCCGATACCTCTACCGAGACGATCCGCCGCCCGGGGTTCCGGCCGACTACGAGAAGATCGACGTGGAGACCGTATGGTCCGAACGGAGAGCGACCATACTCCGGCTTCCCATGGTCTACGGACCCGGAGACCCTCAATGCCGTGAGGGGTTCGTGCTCCGACGGATCGCAGCGGGGCGCCGGACGATCCCGGTCGGGGCGGGAAACCTCCTGTGGAGCCGCGCGCACGTCGAGGACATCGCCGCGGCCGTCGTCTCGGCGCTGGGGAACCCGGCGGCATCGGGCGCGATCATCAACATCGCAGAATCCGCCACCGTGTCGGTCCGGCGATGGATCGAGCAGATCGCCTTTGCCGCGGGCGCGGAACTCGAGCTCGTGCGGGTCTCGGAGGAGACGCTTCCCGCGGATCTGATGCTCACCGGAACGCACGCCCAGCACGTCCTCGCGGACACGCATCTGGCGGAGGGTCTTCTGCACTGGACATCCGATCCCGCGGACGAACGCGTCGCCGATTCGGTGCGCTGGCATCTTCGGCATCAGAGCTATCAGCCCTGGGGCGACGCCGATACCGCAGCCGACGAACGCGCTCTGCGCCACCGCGTGAGTTGAAGGGTCTGCGCGAACGGCCGCGCCGATGTTCCATCACCGGCTCCCGGTGCGCAGCGGATCACCTGCTCGGACGCATCTCGCTCTCGACGACCCATTTGTGGTTGGTCATTCTCATCCCGTCCATGTCGAGGTCGACCATGTAGACGGTCTCGTTCGTGGAGCTCACGACGGTCGCCTCCGCACCCTCCATACCCGGCATGTGATCGGCGTGCAGCACGACCGTCGCGCCGACGGGATAGGTCGGATTCGCCGCCTCGTTGATCCCCACGGGCGGCGCTCCGCCGTCGGGGGTATGGGTGTGCTCGCCGTGGTGGTGCGCTGACATCATCGTTCCTTTCTGATCGAGCGGGCAGAGGGGGCCGTCCGTGTTCAGTCTCCCTCGGTGTTGGCTTTCGCGTTGAGCGTGAAGAGTGCGAG
>JAPSIU010000019.1 GCA_031178565.1 Leucobacter sp.
CGCGGAGCACCGTCTGATCGAGACGTTCTCGATCATCCTCCTGCGGCACGCGAAGGCCGAACCGCGCAACGCGAGCTTCCCCGAGGACCGGATGCGGCCCCTCGCCGCAGCCGGTGAGGCGCAGGCGGAGATCCTCGTCCCCATCCTCGAGAGCTTCGGACCGCGCCGGATCTACTCCTCGACCGCGACGCGCTGCCTCGACACGGTGGCTCCGCTGGCGGAGCATCTCGGAAAACGCGTGCGCGAGAAGAAGGCGCTGAGTCAGGACCACTGGGACGCGGGGGATCTCTCCTCGCTGCGCCGCCTCGTCGGGAAGGTCGTGAGCCGCCGGAAGAACGCGGTGCTGTGCACCCACCGTCCGGTGCTGCCCGATCTAGCCCGCGAGCTGATGCTCGCGACGGGCAGCCTGCCCGGCGGCTACCTCGACGACGCGACAGCGCTCCCGCCCGCGGGGTTCTCGGTCTTCCATTTCTCCCGCGCCAGGCCTGGAGCCGGGATCCTCGGAGTGGAGACCTATCCCCTCGAGCACTGAGGGGTCCGTACATGAGCACCGAGAACTCGGCGCGCATCAGCGGCGGGTGCGATGCGCCCTTCGCCTTCCCAGCAGTCACCCGCGAATCAAGAGCGGCGGATGCGGCGGATCGAATCTCGCCGCTGTGAGCGAAGTCCGGTCATCGACCCCGGGCATACTTCACCTCGGTGATCTCCCGACGCAGGTCGCGCCTCAGGTCGGTGATCTCCCGGCGCAACTCGCGTTCCAACTCGCGAACGTCCCGTTTCGCAGAGTCCCGCAACTCACGCGCACGCGCCTTCCGCGCATCAACCGCGATCTGCACCCAGATGAAAACATTCCAGGCGATCGCGAACAGACCGAAGACCACCAGAACTACAATCCGGGTGCCGACGAAGTCACTCCTGCGTGATCAGCCACTCCCGCGCCCCGGACTCGGCGGCGCCCATCGCGTTCACGGTCGCCCGCGTACGCTCCAGCACACCGGCGTCGATCTCGGGCGACTGGCAGACGCCCTGCGGCTGATCCGGCATCACCGAGCACCACTTGTATCCGCCGGCCTGCGTATTCGTCGCCGCCGTCCATGCGAGGTCGTTCGTCGTCCAGCCGCCGTCGGGCTGCTTCGCGAACTGCACCCGGGTCAGCAGGAACTCGTTGTTCACCCGGTTCTCCGGCGGCGCGCTCTCGCTGATGAAGTTGCCGGTGCCGTAGAGGATCCACTTCCCGTTGTAGTTCTCGAGCGGCTGGATCGCGTGCGCGTGATGCTGATAGACGAAGTCGAACTGGCCGCTGTCGTGCAGCTGGTGCGCGAGTTCCATCTGACCGCCGGTCGGCTCGCTCCAGTACTCCTCGCCGATGTGCTGCACGCCGATCACGAGTTCGGCACCCATCTCGCGCGCCTTCGTCGCCTTCGCGATCGCCCGTTCGGGATCGACCCTCGGCTCCTCCTCGCGGTAGTCGACCTGCCACTCGTGCTCGTTGAAGTTGCCGTTGACCGAGAACGTCGACGTGATGACCGCGATCTTCACGCCGTTCGCCTCGACGATGAGCGGCACGTCCCGCTCACCCTCGGCCCGGTAGGTGCCGGTGTGCTGCAGACCCACCGCGTCGAGCTTGTCGAGCGTCCGCACGAGACCCTCGGTGCCCATGTCCACGCTGTGGTTCGACGCCGTCGTGCAGACGTCGAAGCCGATCGCCTTGGCGGTGTCGGCGACCTCGGGCGGGGTGTTGAAATTCGGGTATCCGGCATAGGGACCGCCGACGGGCGCGAGCGGCGTCTCCATCTGGCAGATCGCGAGATCGCTTCGGTCGAGGTACGGCTTCGCCCCCTCGAGCAGAGGTGTGAAGTCGAAGTTCTGGCCGGCGTCGTTCGCGGGAATCGCGAACGGACTCCACAGGCCCTCGTGGAACAGCAGGTCGCCCGCCACCGCCACGCTCACGCAGTGATCGGTCGGGCACGCGGGCCCCGCTCCCGGTTGGGGCTCGGGGGTCGGCTCGGGCTCCGGGCTCGGACTCTCGGTCTTCTTCACCGGCTCCTCCGCGGGTTCCGCGGCGGGCTCGGGGGCGCAGCCGGCCAGCAGGATCAGCAGCGCCGCCGAGGCCGCTCCGACCGTGAACTTCCTCGTTACCTTCACGCTGGCAATCGTACATGGGGCCGCGGCCTCCCCCCGTTCACTCGTTGTTCACCCGCCGTCATGCCTCGCGTCACCCTGCTTCTCTAGCGTGGAGACGTGGCCGCTCGCGGTCACCCTCCACATCCGCTTTCAGATTGGATCGAATCTCAAGTGAAGCTCTCAGCACTGACCAGGGCCGCGGCTATCGGCGGCATCGCTGCGCTCACGCTCACTTCCTGCGCCGCGAACGAGGGCGCTCCGGCACCCGAGGACGGCGAGACCTCCTCGCTCTCGGGCGAGCTCGTCGGCGCCGGCGCATCCTCGCAGGGATCCGCCCAGGAGGCCTGGGTCGCCGGTTTCCAGACCACGCACACCGAGGTCACGGTGAACTACGACCCGACCGGTTCGGGCGCGGGGCGCGAGACCTTCCAGCAGGGCGCGAGCGCCTTCGCAGGGTCGGATCGCGCCTTCAAGACCGAGGAGATCGAGGCCGGCCCGTTCGAGGCGTGCGCCCCCGACTCCGGTCTCGTCGAGTTCCCCGCGTACATCTCCCCCATCGCGCTCGTCTTCAACGTCGAGGGAGTGGACTCGCTCAAGCTCGACGCGGCGACCGTCGCGAAGATCTTCTCGGGGAAGATCACCAACTGGAACGATCCCGCCATCGCGTCCCAGAACGAGGGCGTGTCCCTTCCCGATCTCAACATCACGGCCGTGCACCGCTCGGACGAGTCGGGCACCACGGAGAACTTCACCGACTACCTCGCGGCCACGGCTCCGGATGACTGGACCGTCGGCGCGATCGAGTCGTGGCCGACCGAGTTCGGCGGCGAGGGCGCGCAGGGCACCTCGGGCGTCGTCGAGGCCGTGACCGGCGGCGTCGGCACCATCGGGTACGCCGACGCCTCGCGCGCCGGCGATCTCGGCACGGTCGAGATCAAGGTCGGCGAGGAGTACGTCGCGTACTCGCCGGAGGCCGCTGCCGCGATCGCCGACGCCTCGGCATTCGAGGAGGGGCGCGGTGAGAACGACCTCGCGCTCGAGCTCGACCGCACCACGACCGAGGCCGGCGTCTACCCGATCGTGCTCGTCAGCTACCTCGTGGGCTGCGAGCAGTACACCGACGCGGCGAACGCCGAGCTGGTCAAGGAGTACTTCAGCTACATCGTGAGCGAGGACGGCCAGAACACGGCGGCAGAGGCCGCGGGAAGCGCCCCGATCTCCGAGGAGCTGCGCGGCAAGGTGCAGCCCGTGATCGACGCGATCAGCTAACCTTCGATCCTGCGGCTCGCTTCACTCGAGAAGCGAGCCGCAGGACGACCGCACATCCGCCAGCCACGATTCAGGAGCCCGAGTGACCGCCTCCGCCACGATGCCCAAGCCCGTGCTGAGCCTCGGCGACCGAGTGTTCTCCCGCTCAGCCGTCTTCGCGGGGAGCATGATCCTCGTCACGCTCGCCGCCGTCGCGATCTTCCTCATCGTCCGCAGCCTTCCCGCGTTCACCGCGACGAACGAGAGCGCCTCGCTGCTGAGCAGCAACTTCTGGGCGTACGTCGGCCCGCTGGTCTTCGGCACGGTTTGGGCCGCGACCCTGGCGCTCGCGATCGCGCTCCCGCTCGCGATCGGCATCGCTCTCTTCATCTCCCACTACGCTCCGCGCCAGCTCGCCCAGGTGCTCGGGTACATCGTGGACCTGCTCGCAGCGGTCCCGAGCGTCGTCTTCGGCCTGTGGGGCATCGGCGTGCTCGCTCCGGCCGTGCAGCCCATCTACGTGTGGCTGAACGAGCACCTCGGCTGGATCCCCCTCTTCGGCGGCGTCGTGACCGGCACCGGGCGCACGATCCTCACGGCCGCGCTCGTACTCGCCGTGATGATCCTGCCGATCATGACCGCGATCTGCCGCGAGGTCTTCCTCCAGGCTCCCTCGTTGCACGAGGAGGCCGCGCTCGCACTGGGTGCGACGCGCTGGGAGATGATCCGACTCGCGATCCTCCCCTTCGGCCGCCCCGGAATGGTCTCCGCGGCGATGCTCGGCCTCGGCCGGGCTCTCGGCGAGACCATGGCGGTGGCGATGGTGCTCTCCGCGACCGGCATCGTGAGCCTCCGTCTGCTCACCTCGGAGAACCCCTCCACGATCGCGGCCAACATCGCGCTCTCGTTCCCCGAGGCGTACGGAGAGAACATCAACGTGCTCATCGCCACCGGCCTCATCCTGTTCATCGTCACGTTCCTCGTCAACGCGGTCGCCCGCTGGATCGTGAGCCGGCGCGCAGAGTTCTCGGGTGCGAACTAGCATGCTTCAGCGCACGAGCAGCACCCAGCCGTCAGAAAAGAGGAACCCCGTGGCCATCACCGTCCGCCCGGTCAGCGCGGGCTCCACGCTCGCCGGCAACCGCCTTCCCCGCAGCGCCCCCTGGATCGTACTCGTCGCGAGCCTCGCCGCGGCTTTCGCTCTGTTCGGGCTGCTCGCGCTCGCCTCGGGAAACGGGTTCTCGGTCGTCGGGGCGGTCCTCGTCGGGGCGCTCGCGTACCTCGCCGTCGTCACGATCCTCTCCGCCGCCGTCGAAGGGCGCCGCCAGGCCGTCGACCGCTTCGTCACGGGCCTCGTGACCGGCGCCTTCCTGCTCGCCATGGTGCCGCTCGTCTCGGTCGCCATCACGGTGATCGGCAACGGCGTCGCCCGCTTCGACGGCGAGTTCTTCAACTCCTCGATGCGCAACATCACCGGCGAGGGCGGCGGGGCGCTGCACGCCATGGTCGGAACCCTGCTCATCACCCTCGCGGCCACCGTCATCTCGGTGCCGCTCGGGCTCATGACGTCCATCTATCTCGTGGAGTACGGGCGCGGGCGGCTCGCGAGGATCATCACCTTCCTCGTCGACGTCATGACGGGCATCCCCTCGATCGTCGCCGGCCTCTTCGCCTACGCGCTCTTCGCGCTCTTCCTGGGCCCCGGCGTCCGCATGGGCATCGTCGGCGCGGTCTCGCTCTCCGTGCTGATGATCCCGGTGGTCGTCCGATCGAGCGAGGAGATGCTCCGCCTCGTCCCGAACGAGCTGCGCGAAGCCTCCTACGCGCTGGGCGTGCCCAAGTGGCGCACGATCCTGAAGATCGTCCTCCCGACCTCGATCGCCGGCATCACGACCGGCATCATGCTCTCCATCGCGCGCGTCATCGGCGAGACCGCCCCGCTCCTCATCACCGCGGGCTTCACCGCCTCGATGAACTACAACCTCTTCCAGGACCGCATGCAGTCGCTGCCCGTCTACGTCTACACGCAGTTCGCGAATCAGGGCAATCCCGCCTTCGCCTTCCTCGAGCGCGCCTGGGCCGCCGCGCTCCTGCTGATCCTCATCGTCATGGCGCTCAACCTCTTCGCCCGCCTCATCGCCCGCTGGTTCGCGCCCAAGACCGGCCGTTAGACTGCGGATCCCGCGCCCCGCGCACCTCTGATCCGCAGCATCCCGAACTCCTAGACTCACAGACTCCCGAACGAAAGAACTCACAGCATGTCGAAGCGCATCGAGGTCTCGGACCTCAACGTCTACTACTCGAAGTTCCTGGCGGTCGAGGGCGTGTCGATCAACGTCGAGCCCCGGAGCGTCACCGCGTTCATCGGCCCCTCGGGCTGCGGCAAGTCGACCTTCCTGCGCACGCTCAACCGGATGCACGAGGCGATCCCGGGCGCCCGCGTCGAGGGAGAGGTGCTGCTCGACGGCGAAGACCTCTACGGCCCGGGCGTGGATCCGGTGCTCGTGCGCCGCCAGGTCGGCATGGTGTTCCAGCGCCCGAACCCGTTCCCCACGATGTCGATCCGGGAGAACGTGCTCGCGGGGGTCCGTCTGAACAACCGCAAGCTGTCGAGAAGCGACGCCGACGATCTCGTGGAGCGCTCGCTCGCGGGGGCGAACCTCTGGAACGAGGTGAAGGACCGCCTCGACAAGCCGGGATCGAGCCTCTCGGGCGGGCAGCAGCAGCGTCTGTGCATCGCCCGGGCCATCGCGGTCTCCCCCGAGGTGCTGCTCATGGACGAGCCGTGCTCCGCACTGGATCCCATCTCGACGCTGGCGATCGAGGATCTCATCGACGATCTGAAGAAGGAGTACACGATCGTCATCGTGACGCACAACATGCAGCAGGCATCGCGGGTGTCGGATCGCACGGCGTTCTTCAACATCGCCGGGACCGGCAAGCCCGGCAAGCTCATCGAGTACGACGACACCTCGAAGATCTTCTCGACCCCGAAGGTCAAGGCGACCGAGGACTACGTCAGCGGTCGCTTCGGATAAGTCGCACGGGCTGCAGCGACGCCAGGCGCCCTGCCGTAGATATGCGTTCTGCGGTAGGTATGCTGCGCGGTTCCGGATCGGGCAGACCTTCCGCAGACCCCAGACCTTCTGCAGCGCGACCGCGGTCCGGGCACGAAAAAACCGGGCCGCAGAACGCCTCTCGGCGAAAGGCCGCTCGAAGCGGCTGAAATTGGAGCCCGGGGTTACTGCGGCCCGGCGACCCCAAGTTTAGCGCAGTGTTTCCGCGCACGCAGAGAAATTCGGGGCGGAGAAGTCGCTCAGTTCAGGGTGCCGTCCCGCCAGCGGCGGGCGCCGGCGTGGAGCTCCTGCGCGAGGGTCGAGTAGCGCAGGGCGCGCGAGGTGAGCTGCTTCGCGTGGGTGTCGTCGTGCGTGTCGCGCGTGTCGGCGAGGTCGGCGGAGCCGAGCGCCATGATCCGGCAGTAGCTGGCTGCGCGGTCGAGCGCCCCGGCGAGGTCGCCCGCGAACGCGCCGCGCAGGATCGTGTCGCACAGCTCCGCGATGGAGGCGGGGGTGACCGGTTCCGCCGCACCCGCGATCACGGGATCGATGGTGACCGCGACGGCCGCTCCCCGCTTGAACAGATCCGCGGAGCCCTCGGGGTCCGCGGAAACGACCCTGCGAAGCAGGTAGAGGCGCCAGAGCACACCCGCGAGGGAGTGCGTGCCCTCCCTCGCCCAGAGTTCGGCGATGTCGTCGAGCCCGTGCCCCGAGGCCAGACCGACCACCCGATCCACGACCTCCGGATCGGCGACGCTGCGAACGCGGTCGAGCAGAGCCCACGAGGTCTCCTGCGCGAGACGGTGCGCGGCACCCGGCTCATCCGAGCCGATGATCCAGTCGAAGCTCGAACTCGGCTGCAGCACAGGACGTTGATGTTCGCGTGGCAAGTATCTCCTTCGTCTGCGGCGGCCGGGCGGGCGCCGCACCGGGAGAATAATAGTTCCCCCGGTGCCGGAAGTAAACCCTGTTCTCAGCGAGATCCGGGGGTAATACGGTGAGTGACGTCCCCGGTCCCACCCCACGAGAAAGAGGTGACGACGTGCGCACGGGGTCTCATTTCAGACACGCGGCCGGCCCGGAGCTCCCGGCCGTGGCCCGCATCCTCGGAGAAGCCTTCCGGGAGGCGGAGAAGACCCGCGCGCAGGCCGCGCCGACTCCTCGGGATCGCACCTTCAGCGGTCTGCATCGGGTGCTCCTCGAACGCGCCGCGGAAGCCGGCCACGTGCTCGTCGACCACGCGGGCACGGCCGCCGCGGCCTTTCTGCCGCCGGGGCGCCCCTCCGAACCCGCGACTCTGCGCGAGAACGTCGACCGTGCCCTCGCGCAGAGTCGCGCGGGAGCCCCGGCGATCGAACTCTCCGGGATCTGGGAGGGCTGCTGGTCGCTCGAGATCATCGGCGTCACGCCGAAGGCGCAGCATCGCGGCCTCGGCAGCGAGCTGCTCCGATTCGGACTCCGCACGATCGCGCGGGAGCACCGCGATGCCTTCGTCTCGGTCGAGACGTCGGATCCGAGATCGGTTCCGTTCTTCCTCCGGCACGGTTTCGTCCTGCTCGAGACCTGCCACACCGCCGACGTGCCGGTCACCTGGTCGCTCCTCAGCGGTCCCGTGTTCGAGGAGCGCGGCGAGGAGAGCGATCCCGCCGTGGCGCCCTCGACGGCTCCTCGCCAGGAGGCCCCTATTCCCGCCGCCGTTCCGGAGGACGAGAAGGCCGCCTGACCGGCGCCTCAAGCCGTCTTCCTGCTGGACCGACGGGTGCCCGACTTCGAGCCGGACGTCTTTCTGCGCGCCGGCTTCCCGCTCTTCTTCTTGGCTGCGCGCGACTTCTGCACGCTCTTCTTGAGCGCCTCCATGAGGTCGATGACCTCGGCGTCCTCCTGCTCGCTCTCACCGAAGGTCGCGTCGGTGTCGAGCGCGTCTCCCTGAGCCCGCTTCGCCTCGATCAGCTTGCGCAGCTCCTCCTGGTACTCGTCGCTGAAGGCCTCTGGGGAGAAATCGGAGGAGAAGCTCTTCACGAGCGCCGCGGACAGCTGCATCTCCTTGGCCGAGATCCTCGCCGGCTCGTCCAGCGCGGGGAATGCGGGCTCCCGCACCTCGTCCGCCCAGAGCAGAGTCTGCACGACGAGCACATCCCCGCGCACGCGCAGCGCCGCGAGACGGGTCTTCTGACGGAGCGCGAACTGCACGATCGCGGTCCGCTCGGTCTTCTCGAGCGTGCGCCGGAGGAGCACGTACGCCTTCGACGATTTGCCCGTCGGGGCGAGATAGTAACTGCGCTCGAAGAGGATCGGGTCGACCTGCTCGGTCGGCACGAACTCCACGACGGATATCTCGCGGCTGCGCTCCTGCGGCAGGGATCCGATCTCCTCGCGCGTCAGAACGACCGTCTCCTCCTCGTCGACGTAGGCCCGATCGATGTGCTCGAAGGGAATGACCTTTCCGCACACCTCGCAGCGACGCTCGTAGCGGATCCGCCCACCGTCCTCGTCGTGCACCTGATGCAGATCCACGTCGTGGTCCTCGGTGGCGCTGTACAGCTTCACGGGCACGTTGACGAGCCCGAATGTGATCGCTCCCGTCCAGATCGCTCTCATGAGTACAGTAGAGCCCATCGGGGTGTCAAGCGGCTAGCCGTTGCGCTTCCCCCGATGGAGCATGTATAGATGGCGGGCCGGAAGCAGACCGTGACGGTCGAGGGGCGACGGCTGCAGCTGTCGAATCTCGACAAGGTGCTCTACCCCGCGACGGGCACCACCAAGGGCGACGTCCTCGCCTACTACCGCGATGCGGCTCCGGTGATGCTCCCCCACTGCGCGGACCGGGCCGCGACGCGCAAGCGATGGCCGAACGGCGTCGAGTCGTCGATGTTCTTCCAGAAGGACATCGGGGAGGGTGCGCCCGAGTGGGTGGAGCTGCGCTCGATCCAGCACTCCGATCACGTCAATCGCTACCCCCTCGTGAACGACGTTCCGACGCTCATGTGGCTCGCGCAGCTCGCGGCACTCGAGATCCACGTGCCGCAGTGGAGGTTCGGCAGAGGGGACGAGCAGAGGAATCCGGATCGCCTGGTGCTCGACCTCGATCCGGGTCCGGGCGTGGGTCTCCGCGAGTGCGCCGAGGTCGCGCGTCTGGCGCGCGGCATCCTCTCGGACATGGGCCTCCAGCCGGTCCCCGTCACGAGCGGGAGCAAGGGCATCCACCTGTACGCCTCGCTCGACGGACGCCAGACCTCGGATCAGGTCTCGCAGATCGCCCGCGAACTGGCGCGGGCCCTCGAGGCGGATCACCCCGACGACATCATCAGCTCGATGAAGCGCTCCGAGCGCGCGGGGAAGGTGTTCATCGACTGGAGCCAGAACAACTCGAGCAAGACGACGGTCGCGCCGTACTCGCTGCGCGGGCGGGACCGCCCCACCGTCGCCGCTCCGCGAACCTGGCGCGAACTCGCATCTCCCGGGCTCGAGCAACTCGAGTACCGGGAGGCGCTCGCGCGGGTGAGACGGCGGGGCGACCCGATGGCCGGGCTCGAGGAGGATGCGGAGCGGGCCGCGCCGCAGCGGGACCGCCTGACGCTCTACCGCAAGAAGCGGGACCGCGGCAAGACTCCGGAACCGGTCCCCGAGCCTGGTGAGGCCGAGCCGCTTCCCGGCGACGGCGAGGCCGGACGGAGCGGCGACCCGGCCGACGGGCCCGTCTTCGTCATCCAGCGGCACGACGCCAGGCGGCTGCACTACGACTTCCGCGTCGAGCACGACGGGGTGCTGGTGAGCTGGGCCCTCCCGAAGGGAGTGCCCACGGATCCGAAGCGCAATCACCTCGCGGTCCCCACGGAGGACCACCCGATGAGCTACCGCTTCTTCGAGGGCACGATTCCGAAGGGCGAGTACGGCGCCGGCGAGGTCGAGATCTGGGACACGGGGACCGCGGAGATCGAGAAGTGGCGCGAGGACGAGGTGATCGTCACCCTCGCCGGCGCACCGGACGGGGGCCTCGGCGGCCGCCGCCGGTATGCGCTCTTCCGCACCGACGCGGATCCGCAGAAACCGCAGTGGATGATCCACCTCATGCAGGACCGGGATCGGGGAAAGCACGATCGGAATCCGAAGGCTGAGCCGCCGAAGCGTCGGGAACGGTCGGCGGAGCGCGACTCGGGGGCGGCCTACCGGCCGATGCTCGCCTCACCCGGCTCGGAGGCGACGTTCCGCGCCCTCGATGAGGACGAGTGGGCCTTCGAGATGAAGTGGGACGGGATCCGCGCGGTGGTGTCCGTCTCCGAATCCGGAGTCCGCATACGCAACCGATCCGGCGGCGATGTGACGAGCGTCTACCCCGAACTCGCCGGTGTGGCCGACGCCGTCGCTGCCGACGACGCGGTGCTCGACTGTGAGATCGTCGCGCTGGATGCGCGCGGCGTGCCGAGCTTCGCACGGCTCCAACGGCGCATGCATCTCCGTTCGAAACGGGAGATCGCCGAGGCGGCTCGATCCGTGCCCGCCTCGCTCATCGCGTTCGACGTGCTGCGGATCAACGAGAGGGACTGCACGTCGCTCCCGTACCGTCAGCGCCGCGAGCTGCTCGCCGAGCTGGTCGAGGAGGGCACCGGGCAGCCGCTCTCCGCGCCGCCCGCCTTCGACGGCGACAGCGCTGCGGCCACAGCGGCGAGCCGCGAGCTCGGGCTGGAGGGGATCATGGCGAAGCGGCTGGAGAGCGTGTACCGGGCGGGCTCGCGCTCGAGCGACTGGCTGAAGCTCCCAAGGGTCGACACCGCTGAGGTCGTGGTCATCGGCTGGCGCATCAGCGAGGCGGAACCCTCCGGAATCGCATCGCTGCTCCTGGCCGTTCCCGGATCCGAGGGGCTCGAGTACGCGGGGCGCGTCGGAACGGGGTTCTCCGCGGCGGATCGGCGGAGGATCCGGGAACGCCTCCGCAGGATGGAGCGGAAGACGCCGCCGACCGAGGTCCCCCCGGCCGACCGCCGCGATGCCCGGTGGGTGACCCCGCGGCTCGTGGGCGAGGTGAGCTTTCGCGAGCGCACCGCCGACGGGCGTCTGCGCCACTCCGTCTGGAGGGGCTGGCGCCCCGACAAGGAGGTCGGCGATATCGCTCACTCGCACGGATAACCCCGGTGATCGCTCACTGACCGCGTTCCTGTTCCACAGTTGATTCAGCGTTCGCGGGGCCCTGGCACCATCGCGCATTCGGTCGACCACGTTCCGATCACACCGGCTCCAGCGGCTCGTTGGCGTAAGCCGCATGCAGTAGGCGAGTGAAATCGACATCCTGGCCAAGGCTCGCTCCGCCGATGCGTGCGACTGGGATGCCCGGCGTCCACGAGTTCATCACCACGGCAGAGACGTGTTTTCCCAGCTCGCCGAGGCGCACATCTCGAGTCCGCTGCGGGACCCCGAGCTCTCGGAGACGCCGGACCAGGATCTGCATCGTGACACCGCTGAGCACCTCGGCGCGAGGCCAGATCAGGGACTTCCCGTCCCAGAAGGCCAGGTTCCAGATCGTCGCTTCACTGAGTCGCCCCGACCGGTCGATGAACGCGGCGTCATCGAAGCCGAGCGCGTTGGCACGTCGGAGCAGAAGGGTCTTGGAGACCTCCCCGACGTGCTTGATACGTGGCAGATGCCTCTCGTGCTCGACCGCGTCAAGGGAGAGCGGACCAGTGGGCGGCCTAGCGGGATCGGTTACCTTGACCAGGACGTCCAGGTCGATGGAGTTGCCTGCCGGGGCGAACTCTCCGGGCCGCGAACTGACGAAGCACGTCAATGAAACGTCGGATGGAGCAGCCGCGAGGGCGCTACGAAGCCTACCGAGGAGGACCTCATCAGCAAGATGCCGGCCAAAGAGCTCGTCGCTGGCACCCCGGAGACGGTCGAGATGCAAGTCCAAACCCCGGACTCGACCGCCCCGGACCTGCATCGCGGTGAAATGGGCGTAACCGGCGAAGGCCAGCGGCGCGAGGTCCGCCGCGTTGGTCGACTTACCATTGAGTTGAGTGATCGATGTGGTCATAGAGGCGACGATAGGAGTTGACATCAGTGGCAGAGGCAAATCGCGTCGCCGTCGACCGGCAGCTCCGTATCGGAGATCTTGCCGCGCTCACGTCGGCGACCCCTCGGATGCTGCGGTACTACGAGAACCGTGGACTTATCCAGGCGGAACGGTCTTCAACCGGCCAACGCCTCTTCGACGGTTCGGTCATCGATCAGGTCCGTTCCATCCGTCGCCTGCTGAGCGCAGGCCTGCCCGTCGAGACGATTCGTGAACTCCTCGATTGCATCCACGACAACGACAGACTCGAGCCGTGCGCCGTACCGCTGCTCGTTGAGCACCTTCAGGCCTACGACGGTCGCATCGCCGAACTGGCGAGCACCCGTGATGCGCTTCAGGAACTGATCGACGTTTCGAACGACTGACGCGTTTTCCCCGACTCGTTGTCGGTCGCCTCCATCGTCGTCCCCAGGATTGGGAGTCGCTCGCCTCTGGCGACGATGACCACACGTGACGCGGAGCACCGTAAGGCCGCGCGGCATGCGTGTCGTCGCGCGCTTGCGCCAGGCACCGCTGCGCCTGCTCAAGGCGATGCCGGCCGCTGGCGCGATGCTGCTCGGCGAGCACACCGGACACCGGCATCGATCCGCGCGGCGAGTCGCCGAGATCGCGTTGAGCGGATTGCGTGAGAGCGAGTACCTCGCCCTGGCCGAGTCATTCGGTCACCGCATCGGCGGCGAACCCTCCTGGACGGCGGTGTCCGACCATAGAGTCGGGACCCGGAAGACCGAGTCTCTCCGTGAGCAAGGCGTCGTCATCGAGGAGGCGGAGTTCGTCACCGACTCCCTGACAGATTTGCCGACTGCCCGCGCGGCAGCGTCCGTCGTCCTCATCGGCGCGTCGGCCAGAACCCGGGAACGCTATGCCCGGGCAGGAGTAGCAACAGCATTGGCCGCATGACCGGCCGCGATCGACGAGTTCACGATCGGCCCCGCGAACCAGCCCTGGTGACTGACCCGGTCGGCAGAGACTCGTCGTCGTATGCGCCGCGGCGCAGGTGAGGGCTGGCGAGGGCGGGCAGGATGGTGATGATCGCGAGGACCGCGAGGGCGATGCCGAGGACGATGGGGGCGCGTAGGCCGTAGGACGGGATGAGCGCCGATCCGACGGCGGAGCCGATGATGACTCCGAGGGTGATGAACGAACCGTGGATCGTGTTCACCAGGGGCGCGGTGCTCCCGGCACGCTGGATGCGCACCGCCATCGCGGGGTTCATGGTGACCCCGACCAGGCCGATGCCGAGCATGAACACCAGCGCTAATGGAGGCAGATCGGTGAAGATCGCGAATCCGGTCAGGAAGAGCGCGTTCAGTCCGGTGCCGATCAGGAGCGTCGAGACGGTGTGCCGGTCGGCCAGGCGTCCCACGACGACGTTTCCGAGCAGGGTCGCCGCGCCGTAGACGAGCAGGAGCACGGGCACGATGCCGTCGGAGAAGCCGGTGACCTCGGTGAGGATCGGGGTGAGGAAGCTGAAGACCGAGAACGTCGCGCCGATGATCAGCGTGCTGGAGGCGAGAGCGAGGAGGAACTGCGGCCGCCGCAGCACCAGCAGCTCCGACCCGGTGGGTTTCGAAGAATCGGCACTCTCGTCTGTCTGAGCAGCGGGATTGCGCACCATGGCGAGGGTCAGCGCAGCGGCGACCAGCGTGATCGCTGAGATCGCCCAGAACGCGGACTGCCACCCGAACCGGCCGCCCACGAAGGTCGCGAACGGCAGGCCCAGCAGGGTGCCCAGCATCAGCCCGTTCATCACGACCGCGATCGCGCGCCCGCGCACCTGCTCGTCGACCAGCTGGACGCCCATCGAGACCGCGATGCCGAAGAATGCCTGCGAGGCGGCTCCGCTGATGATCCGGGCGAGGACCATCATCGGGTATCCGGTCACGAGGGCTGCGATGACGTTGCCGACGAGGAAGATCGCGAAGACGATCATGAGCGCGGTCCTCGGGGGGACCTTGAGCAGGGCGAAGGTGAGCGGCGGACCGCCGACGGCCATCGCCGCGGCGAAGATCGTCACGAGGTAGCCGACCTGCGGGATCCCGGCACCGAGCCCTTCGGCGAGCTGGGGCATGAGGCCGGCGACGGTGAACTCGCTGGTCACCATCGCGAACACCCCGGCTGCGAGGACGTACACCGCCGGCGGAACGGTCCTCTTCGTGGCTGGTGCTGTTGCTGTGCTCAAGGGAGAGAGCCTTTCTGTACTTTATTATCCAAAATGTGCGCATGGGTGCGCGCCGCCGGGCAGCGGTGCCCCTTCTGTCAGTCCAGGAGAGCGCTCAGGCCGGCGAGGGCGATCCGGCGGAGCGTCTCGACGTCGGTGCCGGTTTGCGCGGTCACTCGCAGGCCGGAGATGACGGTGCTGACGAGCACGGCCCCGTCGTCGGGCTCGATGCCCGCGGCGACCGAGCCGTCGATCCGACCGGCACGGATCGCGCCCGCGAGAAGCGAGAGCCTCTCGCGCAGGTCGCGATCGAGGATCCGGACCACGCGCTCGTCACGCTCGCGGAGGTCGGGATTCATGAAGCTCTGCACGACCATGCAGCCGGCCGCATGGCCGCGGCTCGACGCCTGCAGCTCCTCGTCCACGATGACATCGATGAGGGCACGGAGCCTCTCCGCCCCGGAGAGCGCATCGTCGGTGAGGATCGCAGCCTGGCGAGCGCCGGTCATCGCGACGTAGTGCTCCAGGGCGCGCACGAACAGCTCGTCCTTGGAGGCGAAGGCGTTGTAGAGACTGCTGCGGCGCACGCCTGCGGCGGCGCAGAGCTGCTCGGTCGAGGTCTCCGCGAACCCGTGCACGCGGAACTCGCGCGCTGCGGCATCGAGAACCGCGGTCTCGTCGAAGGTGCGTGGTCGGGCCATGAGACCCACCCTACGGGATTATGGATTCCCTTGTCCAAAACAGCACAGCCGTCTACGGCTACCCAGATGGCCGGAGAGCACCTTGCGGTGAGGACGGCCTCTGGCGCTACGTCATCGACAACCCGTTCGGCGCCGCGACGGACGGACCGTAGACACGGCACCGGACTGAGGGTCACCGCCTCCTACACGCAAACTGCGCCGAGTGCAGCCGGGACTGCGAACTTGAACCCTTCACGGCCGCCGAGGGAGTCATGCGCGGTTTGACGGGTCGACCCCTCCACCACGCCCCGTCACGCCAGCTGCCATAGAGTGTCCCCATGCCAGCGTCCAAGAACGACATCCTGCCCATCGCGGCCGATGGTGTCGGGGCTGTCTCCGCGGTCCTCGGTGGCATCCTGACCATCGCACCGCTCGCGGGCGGGCGATGGCTCGGCTTGACGGACGCCGACGTCAAACGTCGACGTGTGCTCGGAACCGCAGACCTTGCCCTCGGCATCACGATCATCGCCGGCCGGTCGTCACGTTGGCGGTGGCGTACCGTGGGGATACGAGCCCTGCTCCACCTTCTGTTCGCGCACGAATACATGCGAAACAACCGCCGACACAATGCCGTCGCGATGTGTGCACTGTTCATCATCGACGCAGGGATTGCCATCGGGCTCCGCGGAGCACGTCGTTTCGTCTGAGCAGATTTCCGGCGCTGGTTTACGCGAACAAGAGACGGTGAATCGGAACGCGACTACACGGTGAAGCGGAACTCCACCACGTGCCACACACAGGGCCATCCGGGTCAGTAGTGGTACCGGGCCTGGAGGATCACCAGATCGTCTCCGTCGACAAGGTAGACCAGCCGATGTTCGTCGGTGATGCGCCGCGACCACGACCCCTGCGCGCCGTACTTGAGCTGCTCAGGCTTTCCGATCCCGTAGAACGGTTCCCCGAGGCAAGCGTCAATGAGCGTGTTGATCCGCTTGAGGACCTTGCGATCGGCCGTCTGCCAGTGCTTGTAGTCATCCCACGCCAACTCATCCCAGACCAGAGGCACTCAGGCATCCTCTTCAGCGCGGTCGAGCTCGTGCTCCGCAGCCCTCCCGGCGCGGGCGCGGTCGTAGGCGTCGAGCAGCCGACGAGCGTTGGCCGGCGAGCGGAACAGATAGGCGGTCTCCTGCCACGCGGCGTACTCGTCAGCGGCCATGAGGACGGCGTTGCCCTTGCGGGAGACGATCTCGACGGCGTCGCGGTCCTCGTTCACGCGCTCAATGAGCGGGAACAGAGTCTTGCGTGCCTCGCTCGCACTGATGGACATGATGAGGACCTCTTCGTTCGAAGTAATGGTACAAGTTTATCGTACCACCTATTGTCGAAGGCTGCGCAGCACGCGACGATCAGGTCACGTCGAGAAGACGACCAGGCATAGAGTCAGCGGGGCGAGATCGACGGCGTCGGACCCGCCGGCGCGTCCCGGATTTCCGGCGCATCTTCTCGGGGCGGGGTGGAGGGCGCCTTGAGACGGGGCACGAGCGCCCACAGGATCACGACCACGAGAAGCCCCGCGCCCAGCGAGATGAAACCGGCGGTCCGTCCCAGCGTGAAATCGAAGATCAGGCTCGTCACGCCGGCTGCGAGCGCGGCGACAGCGACGAGGTGGGCGACGAGCAGGCGGCTGCCCACTCGCACGATCCGAGCCTTCTGCCCGCGACCGAAGTACGCGCGATGCAGACTCACGGGGGCGAGCCCCAGGGCGGCCGCGAGACCCGCGAGCGCTACCAGCACGAGATAGAGCGTCAGCTGGTACTCGTCGAGCTCGGTGAACCTGGGCTGGAACGCGACCGCGAGCAGGAAGCCGCCGAGAATCTGCGTCCCGGTCTGGGCGACCCGCAGTTCCTGCAGTATCTCGTTCCAGTTTCTATCGGCGCGCTCGTTCGGGGTTTCCGAACGGCCGTCGTCCCCGATCACGTCGTCACGAGTCATGTCGCTATCGTATTCCTCTTTCGGGCAGCGGCACTGGTCACCGATGGTCGTGCAGAGAAGCGCCGTGAGGCGCCGCCAAGGCCCCCGGGTCGGTGGACGCGAGCGCCGGGGTGGTGATCGCGGCGACGATGAGCGCACCGGAGCCGAGCGCCGCGAGAAGCGGACCGGCGCGGCCGCTCCGACGTGATCGGCTGCTCCGACCGTCGGAACGCGCCGTCCGCTTCGCCCGCAACTCGACCGCCGCGGCCAGCGCGATCCCCCAGCTCAGCACGAGGAGTGCCGCGAACGGGATCAGCGCCAGTATCCGGAGTCCGAACAGCACCGCGCCGAGCGCTGCGACGAGCGCGACGCCTCCGAGCACCGCCCGCGGTGCACGGAAACCGTCGTCCCGCAGCTGCCAGAGCCCCCACGCCATCTCGGCGACGGCGAGCGCGCAGAGGGCCGCCAGCACCGGAATCGGAGACCCCGCTGCCACCGCGAAGAGAATGAGCGCCGACCCCACTGCCGCGAGGCCGGACCACACTCGATGGATCACGGCGCGACGCGTCGATCCACCGTCCCACCGCGGTCGGCGCCGATGGCGACTCCCAGCAGGATCAGAGCGCTCGCGAGGTGCAGCACGTGATCGGCGGTGTTGAGAGCGAGGATGTTCAGGGCCGAGTCCGCGATGAAGAAGCCCACGATACCCAGGAGCAGGTACACCGCGCCGACCGTTCCGTTCGCCCCCTTCGCCGCGCTCAGGCTCGCGAAGCCCGCGCCGAGCAGCACGATGCCGATGAGCAGGTGCGCGATATTGTGCAGCGGGTTGACCTCGAACACGCCGAGCAGGAGACCGCCCTCGGTCGAGACGAATCCGACCCCGCCCGTCGCGGTGAAGCCGAGCAGACCGACGATCAGATAGACCGCCCCGAAGACGATGCCGACGATCTGGTTGGCAGATTTTCTCATGATGACTCCCTCGTTCGTTTCCAGGAGTATCGCGCAGACGCGGGGCGCGCAGAATGGGCTGGTGCATGCTCGGGGATTCGGATATAAGCGAGTCGGCGAGCTGTGCCCGAACCGGCGAGAGCGCGTCCCACGCAATGCCTGAGCACGAATCGAATCCGCTAGGCTAGACGCCGACGCCCCTATAGCTCAGCGGTAGAGCTACGGACTTTTAATCCGCAGGTCGTAGGTTCGATCCCTACTGGGGGCACTACTCCGTCCACCGTACCTGCGCGTTCGCCGGGTATACAGGTGTCGGCATGGTCCGAGGCATAGTCTGGAGACACAGCGATCGGCATCCGCCCTTGGCTACCGCCCCGCGGACGCACAGCGCTTCGCCGATCGAACAGGAATCAGATCATCTCCACCTCGACGACTGCTCCGGCGTCGCAGCTCGGCCCACTCCGGCAGACCTACGCCCGCAACGACAGCTTTCCCAAGATGGCTCACGCCTACACGCAGGTCTCTCGCACCGTGCGGGAGAGCGGCCTCCTGCGGCGGACGCCGTGGTTCTACACCTTCGTCGGCCTGGCCATCGCGGTGGGCTTCGGCGGAGCGATCACTGGTTTCGTCCTGCTGGGCGACAGCTGGTTCCAGCTCCTGATCGCGCTGGCGTTCGGGATCCTGTTCACGCAGATCGCATTCCTCTCCCATGAGGCCGCGCACCGGCAGATCCTCTCGAAGGGTCCGGCGAACGATCGACTCGCGCGCGTGCTGGCCGCCGCCATCGGCATGAGCTACTCCTGGTGGGACTCGAAGCACACCCGTCATCATTCGAACCCGAACATGGTGGGCAAGGATCCCGACATCGCCGTCGACACGATCTCCTTCCTCGAGGAGGACGCGGCCGAGTCGCGCGGCCTCATCAGGTGGATCACCCGCAGGCAGGGCTGGCTGTTCTTCCCGCTGCTCACGCTCGAGGGGCTCAACCTCCACTACCAGAGCATGAAGTATCTCTTCACGCCTGGGCCAGTGAAGGCCCGCTGGACCGAGATCGGGCTGATCGCGCTCCGATTCGCGCTCTTCCTCACCCCGCTCTTCCTCTTCCTTCCCGTCGGCATGGCGTTCGCCTTCCTGGGCGTGCAGCTCGCCGTGTTCGGTGTCTACATGGGAGCGTCGTTCGCGCCGAACCACAAGGGCATGCCGATCATCGCCCGCGATGCACGACTGGACTTTTTCGCGAAGCAGGTCCGCACCTCTCGGAACATATCGGGCGGTTGGTGGGCCACGTGGCTGATGGGTGGCCTCAACTATCAGGTGGAGCACCACCTCTTCCCGAGCATGCCGCGGCCGTATCTGGCGAAGGCGCGGGAGATCGTGCGCGAGCACTGCAAGACCCTCGACGTGCCCTACACGGAGACCACCCTGTGGCGCTCGTACGGCATCGTGATCGCCTACCTCAACCGAGTGGGTCTCGCCGCGCGCGACCCCTTCGACTGCCCCATCACGGCGCAGTACCGGCGCGGGTGAGACCCTTCGTG
>JAPSIU010000214.1 GCA_031178565.1 Leucobacter sp.
CTGCTCGAAGCGCTCGTCGACGAGCGCGAATCGCAGTTCCATCTCGGTGCGGAGGCCCGCGATCGCCGTGAGCAGGGTTTCGTGCTGCGACGAGAGGGTCTTCATCATGAGCTGAGTGACCACGGCGATCACACCCACGAAGGCGGCGGCGAGGATGCCCAGGGCCGTCCAGATCTGCGGCTCAGTCAACTCGATCACACTCCTCATCCTGCCCGAGTGGGTCCGATTCTGCCAGCGGATTCACGGCCTGAGGACGACGAAGCCAACATCTGTGGAGAACTCTGCCCGTTCTCGTCAGATCCCCCGTCTGTGAGCGGAGACACGGGGTCTGCCGGCGCGACAGGTGCTCTCCCGGGGCACCGGCGACGGTGTCTTTCCCGTGCGTTCGACTCCGTTCTCTCCAGCCCTCTTGTCTCCAGCCGTCTAGCGGCCCCGCGTGATGCGCCGGATCTTCTCGAGCCGGTCGGCCACCTCGCGCTCGTTCCCGTGCTGGGTCGGCGCGTAGTAGATCTTGTCGCCGAGCTCGTCGGGGAGGTACTGCTGCTCCGAGACGCCGCGCGGATCGCTGTGCGGGTAGCGGTACCCCTTGCCGTGGCCGAGGCGCTTGGCTCCCGGGTAGTGCGCGTCCCGGAGGTGCGTCGGCACCAGACCGAAGCGGCCGGCTTTGACGTCGGCGATCGCCGAGTCGATGGCGGTGATGACGGCGTTCGACTTCGGCGCCGTCGCGATGTAGATGGTGGCCTCGGCGAGCGGGATCCTCGCCTCCGGCAGACCGATGAGCTGCGTCGCCTCCGCTGCTGCGACGGCGACCTGCAGCGCCTGGGGATCGGCCATGCCGACGTCCTCCGCCGCGTGCACCATGAGGCGGCGGGCGATGAACCGCGGATCCTCCCCCGCCTCGATCATGCGCGCGAGATAGTGGATGGCCGCGTCGGGGTCGGAGCCCCGCATCGACTTGATGAAGGCGCTGACGACGTCGTAGTGCTGATCGCCGTTGCGGTCGTAGCGGAGCAGCGCGCGGTCGACCGAGGCCGAGACGATCTCGGCGGTGACGACGGGGACGGCCCCGTCCTCGTCCTCGGGCTCCGCACCGCCCTCGGGCTGCGCCCCGGCGAGCGCGGACGCCGCGGCGGCCTCGAGGGCGGTGAGCGCACGCCGCGCGTCCCCCGAGGCGAGCTGCACGAGCGCGTCGGTCGCCTCCTCGTCGAGCTCGATCGAGCCGGCCAGTCCGCGCGGCTCCTCGACCGCGCGGATCAGCAGTGTACGCAGGTCGGCGTCGTGCAGCGGTTCGAGGGTCAGCAGCAGCGAGCGGGAGAGCAGGGGGCTGATGACGGAGAACGACGGGTTCTCGGTCGTCGCCGCCACGAGCGTGACCCAGCCGTTCTCGACGCCGGGAAGCAGCGCATCCTGCTGCGCCTTCGTGAAGCGATGGATCTCGTCGAGGAAGAGGACCGTGGCGACGCCGTAGAGATCGCGGTCGTTCAGCGCGCGCTCCATGACCGTGCGCACGTCCTTGATCCCGGCGGTCACCGCCGAGAGCTCGACGAATCGACGTCCGCTCGAATGCGCGATCGCCTGGGCGAGTGTGGTCTTCCCCGTTCCCGGAGGGCCCCACAGGATCACGGAGACCGCTCCTCCCCCGCCCTCGGAGTCGGTCGCGAGCACACGCAGCGGAGACCCCTGCCTGAGCAGGTGCTGCTGGCCCACGACCTCGTCGAGGGATCGCGGCCGCATCCGCACTGCGAGCGGGGCGGTGTGCGACTGCGCTGCTGGGGTGTCCACGCTCACATGCTATCGAGCGCCACCGACGTCCGCGGGGTCGGAGGAAGCGGCCACGAGAGACCTCGGCTGTGGCATAGTGGAGGAGTCAATCCGAAGGCCGGACTTCCGTGCCGACCCACACACGACAGGTGAGCAGTACCGTGAGCGAAGCGACGAACGAAACGCCCTGGGGACGAGTCGATGAGGACCGTACGGTCTACGTGCGCGAGGGCGAGGGCGAGCGTGTCGTGGGATCCTTCCCCGACGGCACCCGGGAAGAGGCTCTCGCCTACTTCACGCGCAAGTACGCCGACCTCGAGGGCCAGGTGACGCTGCTCGAGGCGCGCATCGCGCGCGGCACCGCCGAGGCGTCCGTCGCCGATACCGTGGTCAAGCTCCGGGAGCAGCTCGTCGAGCCCGCGGCGGTGGGCGACCTCGCGTCGCTGCGCGCCCGGGTCGAGAAGCTCGGCGGCAAGGCCGCGGAGCTCTCCGAGAAGCAGCAGGCCGAGCGCGACGCCGCCCGGAAGCAGGCCGTCGAGAAGCGTGAGGCCATCGTCGCCGAGGCCGAGCGTCTCGCGGCCCAGCCGGAGGCCTCGATCCGCTGGAAGGACACGAGCCAGGCGTTCGAGGATCTGTTCACCGACTGGCAGTCCGCGCAGCGCAGCGGTCCGCAGATCCCGAAATCGCAGGCCGACGCGCTGTGGAAGCGTTTCCGTTCCGCCCGGCAGACCTTCGACGCCGCGCGCCGCGCCCACTTCGCCCAGATGGACGCGAACAACAAGGACGTGAAGCAGCGCAAGGAGCGCATCATCGCCGCGGCCGAAGCGCTCGCACCCAAGGGGACCGACGCCATCCCCGCGTACCGCTCGCTCCTCGACGAGTGGAAGGCCGCGGGCCGCGCCAGCCGCAAGCTCGACGATCAGCTCTGGGCCCGTTTCAAGGCCGCCGGCGACGTCCTCTACGAGGCCAAGGCAGCCGAAGCCGCTCAGACCAACGAGGAGTACACCGAGAACCTCACGGCGAAGCAGGCCCTGCTGGACGAGGCCGAACCGATCCTCGGTGAGAAGGACCATGCCCGCGCCCGGAAGCAGCTCACCGCGATCCAGCTGCGCTGGGACGAGATCGGCCGCGTGCCGCGCGAGGCGCTCCGCGATGTGGAGGGCAGACTGCGGAGGATCGAGGATCACGTGAAGGGCCTCGAGGACGAGCACTGGCGCAAGACGAACCCGGAGACGAAGGCGCGCAGCGAGGGCCTCCGAGGTCAGCTCGAGGCGTCGATCGCGGAGCTCACGGAGCAGCTCGACGCGGCAAAGGCCTCGGGCGACACGAAGGCGCAGTCCGAGGCGGAGGCCAAGCTCGCCACGCAGCAGTCGTGGCTGTCGGCCCTCGGCGACTGAACGCTTCACCCTGCACAGGGGCCGATCGAGCCGGTTCCACGTGAGTTCTCCACATTCGGCTCGAGGGGCTGGCGTTCGCGCCGCCGCGCGCCCACCATGGTGGGATGACCCCCACCCTCGGCGCCCGTTCGAGCCGGACTCCCCCGGCGCCCCCGCGGACCGATCACTGGCCCCACGCGGTACGCTCCGCTGAGACGCTCCGCGGCACGCTCGTGCGCTGCGGGCCAGGCGTCCGCCTCGCCGGCTGGCCCGAGACGCCGCGCGTGCGCGCGACGGCGCTGGCGCCCTGGCTCGCAGGAGGGCGCGTCGCGATCCGGCTCTCGGCGGCGTGGATCTGGGGAGCCGCCGCGCGCCCCGGGACGCCCATCGAGCTCTCGACCCCGGCCGGCCGTCGCGCGGATCCGATGACGACGAGGGATCTTCGCGTCCGGCAGTTCCGGTTCCGCGACGATGAACTCTGCTTCTTCGGGGATCTCACGGTCACCACGCCGATCAGGACGGCCGCCGATCTGCTCCGCGAACCGGAGGGATTCGATCGCCGGCACCGGATCGCCTGCAGACTGCTCCTGGGCCTCGTCGACGGCGGCGGCGATGCGCTCCGCAGCAGCCTGGTCGACGACGGCAAGCCCTACCGCAGACTCGCTCTCGAACGGTTGGAGCGGCTGTGAACGCTGCGAAACCGGCCCCGGGCGCCGCGAGTCGCGTCGGCGACCGGCGCTCAGTTCGTCATGCGGTACACGTCGTACACGCCGTCGATGCGTCGGACGGCGTTGAGCACGTGGTCGAGGTGCGTGGCGTTCGCCATCTCGAAGACGAACTTGCTGATCGCGAGCCGGGAGCTCGAGGTGTTCACCGAGGCCGAGAGGATGTTGACGTGATGCTCGGCGAGCGTCCGGGTGACGTCGGAGAGCAGCCCCGAGCGGTCGAGCGCCTCGATCTGGATCTGGACGAGGAAGATGCTCTTCGACGTCGGAGCCCACTCGACCTCGACGATGCGGTCCGGCTGATCCTGCAGGCTGAGGAAGTTGTGGCAGTCCACCCGGTGCACCGAGACACCCTGCCCCTTCGTCACGAACCCCTTGATCTCGTCGCCGGGCACCGGTGTGCAGCACTTCGCGAGTTTGGCGAGCACATCGGACGCGCCCTTCACGACCACCCCGCTCGTCGCGCCGGCCTTGCTCGCGCGCGGCGACTCGATGATCGGCATCGTTGCGAGCGCCGGCTCCGTCGACACCTGGTCGTCGAAGACGAGTGCGGTCACCTTCTCGATGACGGACTGCGCCGACACGTGCCCCTCGCCGACCGCGGCGTAGAGCGCCGTGACGTCGGCGTAGCGCAGCTGCAGGGCGACCTGCTGCAGCGCCTCCGAATTCATCACCTGGTGCAGCGGCAGCGACTGCTTGCGAAGCGCCTTCGTGATCTCGACCTTGCCGGTCTCCGCGGCCTCGTCGCGCCGCTCCTTCGTGAACCACTGGCGGATCTTGTTCTGCGCCCGCTTGCTCTTCACGAAGTCGAGCCAGTCCCGGTTCGGTCCGGCATTCGGATCCTTCGAGGTGAACACCTCGACCACGTCGCCGTTCTGCAGCGGCGTCTCGAGCGGCACCAGCCTGCCGTTCACCCGGGCGCCCATGGTCCGGTGGCCGACCTCGGTGTGGACGGCGTACGCGAAGTCCACCGTCGTTCCGCCCGCCGGCAGGCCGATCACACGCCCCTTCGGAGTGAAGACGTAGACCTCCTTCGCGCCGATCTCGAAGCGCAGGGCATCCAGGAACTCGCTCGGGTCCTCCGTCTCCGCCTGCCAATCGGAGATGTGGGCGAGCCAGGCCATGTCGTTGGAGCTCGGGGCCTGCTGCCCCTGCCGCTGCTGCTTGTACTTCCAGTGGGCCGCGACGCCGTACTCTGCGCGCTGATGCATCTCGACGGTGCGGATCTGGATCTCCACCGCTCGCCCGTCCGGGCCGATCACCGTCGTGTGCAGCGACTGGTAGAGGTTGAACTTGGGGGTCGCGATGTAGTCCTTGAAGCGGCCCGGGATCGGCGTCCAGCGCGCGTGCACCGCCCCGAGCACGGCGTAGCAGTCGCGAATGGAGGTC
>JAPSIU010000215.1 GCA_031178565.1 Leucobacter sp.
TTCGTCGAGCTCGTCGAGGCGGGGGAGACCAGCGGCCCGGAAGTGCACGCCGTGGCGGAGGAGTACCTCGCACCGCTCGTGGCGCAGGGGATCGACACGCTCGTCCTCGGCTGCACCCACTACCCCTTCCTGCGCGGCGCGATCCGACAGGTCGTCGGCCCCGATGTGGCGCTCGTGTCGAGCGACATCGAGACCGCCAACGAGGTGTATCAGGAGCTGACCGTGCGAGGGCTCCTGCGCCCGCAGGGTTCCGGCGACGCCGTCCTCCGCTACGAGGCCACCGGCGAGGACCCCGCGGCCTTCGTGGAGCTCGCGCGGCGGATGCTCGGGATCGGCATCGACGCGGTCGATCCCGTCCCGACCGGTGCGATCCGTCTGCCGCGGTGAGTCCGCGGCCCGAAACAGAACCGTCCGTACTCGAAGGAGAACAATGATGAGCGAGCTAGGCCGCGCCGACGGGCGCACCCCGGGACAGATGCGCCCGGTCACGATCGAGCGCGGCTGGAGCGCGCAGGCCGAGGGGAGCGCGCTCATCTCCTTCGGACGCACGCGCGTGCTCTGCACCGCGTCCTTCACGCCGGGTGTGCCCCGCTGGCTGATGGGCAAGGGGTCGGGCTGGGTGACGGCCGAGTACTCGATGCTGCCCCGCTCCACGAACGAGCGCATGCAGCGCGAATCGGTGAAGGGCCGGATCGGCGGCCGGACCCACGAGATCTCGCGGCTCATCGGCCGCAGCCTGCGCGCGATCATCGACACCAAGGCGCTCGGCGAGAACACGATCGTGATCGACTGCGACGTCCTGCAGGCGGACGGCGGAACGCGCACGGCCTCGATCACCGGCGCCTACGTCGCGCTCGCGGACGCGATCGAGTGGGCGCGCGCTCAGGGGCATCTGCCGAAGAAGGCGAAGCCGCTCACCGACAGCGTGGCCGCGGTGTCGGTCGGGATCGTCGGCGGCGTCGCCATGAGCGACCTCGCCTACGTCGAGGACTCCCGCGCCGAGACCGACATGAACGTGGTGGTCACCGGATCGGGCGACTTCGTCGAGGTGCAGGGCACCGCCGAGGGCGCGCCCTTCAAGCGGGCCGAGCTCGACACGCTGCTCGACCTCGCGCTCGCGAGCTCCGCCGAGCTCTCGGAGCTGCAGCGGTCCGTGCTGATGGAGGGGCGGATCGCGTGAGCACACTCGTACTCGCCTCCCACAACGCGCACAAGCTCGAGGAGCTGCGCCGGATCCTCGGCCCCCTGATCCCGGGCATCGAGCTCGTCGGATACGAGGGTCCCGAGCCGGTCGAGAACGGGCTGAGCTTCGAGGAGAACGCGCTGCTCAAGGCGCGTGCCGCTGCGGCGCACACCGGGCTCCCCGCGATCGCGGACGACTCAGGGATCGCGGTCGAGGTGCTCGGCGGCTGCCCGGGAATCTTCTCGGCGCGCTGGGGCGGTCCCGAGCGGGACGACCGCACCAACGTCGATCTGCTCCTGTGGCAGCTGACCGACGTCGCCGACGAGCACCGCTCGGCGGGGTTCGTCTGCGCCGCGGCACTCGCCCTGCCCGATGCGGACGGCAGGCGCGGCGACGAGGTCTGCGAGCTCGGAGTGTGGAGGGGGAGTGTGCTGCGCGAGCCGCGGGGCGAGGGCGGGTTCGGCTACGACCCGGTCTTCCGGCCCGAGGGCGAGGAGCGCTCCGCCGCCGAGCTCGACGCCGCCGAGAAGGACGCGCTCTCGCACCGCACGCGTGCGTTCACCGCGTTGGCCCCCGAGATCCGGGCCCGGATCGGCTGATCCCGTGACCGAATCGAACGCGGGAGGCCTCGCGCGCCCCGATGTCTCCGAGGCCGACGCCGCGCTCATCGCGCGCGAGTGCTACGGGATCGAGGCGGAGGCGTGCGAACTCGGAAGCAATCAGGATCGCAACTTCGTGCTGACGGAGGCCGACGGTTCCCGCAGCGTGCTGCGGGTCGACAATCCGGTGTTCGGAGACGACGCCCGCGAGGCTCAGCACGCCGCGCTCGACGCCTATCGCGCCGCAGGCGTTCCGGTGCCGGCCGTCCTGCCTGGCGTGAACGGCGAGCCGACCCAGCGCTGGGGCGGCTTCGCGGTGCGTCGCAGCGAGTTCGCCGAGGGTGAGCCGCTCGTGGATCGGGGATACTTCGCTCCCGTCGTGCTCGCGGAGTTCGGCGCACTCGCCGCTGCCTCGGTGAACGCCCTCGCGGATCTGCGGCATCCCGGTCTCGACCGGCCGAACATGTGGGACATGCGGGTCGCGTACGCGGAGACCGTGCGGCTCGCGCCCTCGGTCACCGACGTCGCGCTGCGGGACCGCGTGCTCGCCGAGGCCGGGGCGGCTCGGGCAGCGCTCGAGGCGGTCGCCGAGGCGCTGCCGGTGCAGGCGATTCACGGGGACCTGACCGACGACAACGTGATGGGGGCTTGGGCGGACGATGCCCGACTGCATCCGCGCACCGTGCTCGATCTCGGCGATCTCGGCTCGGGCTGGCGGGTGGCGGAACTCGCGGTGACCGCCTCCTCGCTGCTGCACCACGAGCCGGAGCGGCCGCTGCGAGTGCTCGACACGGTCGCCGCCTTCCACCGCGATGCGCGATTGAGCGCTGCCGAGGCACGCGCCGTGTGGCCCCTCGTCGTGCTCCGGGCCTCGCTGCTCGTCGCGAGCGGGTGGCGCCAGCTCGAGATCGACGGGGGCAACGACTACGCTCGCGAGCGGATCGCGGGGGAGCAGGCGATCTTCGACGCCGCGACCCGGTTCCCGCTGGTCGAGATGACCGAGCACGTGCTCGCGCGGCTCGGCTTCCAGGGCGTCCCGCACGGGGCCGGGCTGCGCCTCGTCGCCGGCGTCGAGCCCGGTTCCGCGGATCCTCTGCCGCTCCGCACGATCCTTCCCGCTCTGGAGGGCGAGGTCGCTGTGCTGGATCCCGGCGTGGAGGCCGAGGCCCTCGACGCCGGGAAGTGGCTCGAGCAGCACGCCGAGGCCCGACTGCTCGCCCGCGCGCTCGCGGGTGACGCCTCCGCCGCGGTGTTCCCCTACGGCGCATACCGTCTGACCCAGACCCGGATCGACTCGGAGATGTGGATCGCGGCCGGGCAGTCGCTCTCCGTGGCCTCGCCCGTGGCCGCCACTGTCGTGGGCGCTGCTCCGGGGCTCGTGTCGCTGCTGGTCGAAGACCAGTGGCTGCTCGTGCTGTCCGGCGTCCAGCCGACGGCTGCGAAGTCCTCGCGGGTGGAGGCGGGCGACGAGATCGGGGTGCTCGAGGCGGCGACGACGATGCGCCCCCTCCACGCGAGGCTCGTGCGCGTCGACGCGATCCAGGCCGACACGCAGCTCGCGATGGATCTTCTCCGGCGCGTCATGGCGGAGCGCGAGTCCGGCGACTTCCGGAGCTCTGCGGTGAACTGCGTCGCCCCGGAACGGGTGCCCGCGTGGTCGAGGCTCACCCGCGATCCGGCCTCGCTGCTCGGCCTGCCGAGCCTCGCGCAGCGCGATACCGCGGGCGACGAGCAGCTGCGGCGCGAACGCGCCTTCGCGAGCGCTCAGGAGCGGTACTACGAGCGCCCCATGCAGATCGAGCGCGGCTGGAGGCAGCACCTCGTCGACACGACGGGCCGATCCTACGTCGACATGGTGAACAACGTCGCCGGGCTCGGGCACGGTCACCCGGGTGTCGCGGACGCCGTGAACCGGCAGATCCGGATCCTGAACACCAACTCCCGCTTCCTCTACCGCGAACTCGCGGAGTACAGCGAGCGTCTGCTCGCCCTGCTGCCGCCCGGGAGCGAGCTCGACACCGTGCTGCTCGTGAACAGCGGCTCCGAGGCCGTCGACCTCGCGGTGCGGCTCGCGCAGGCCGCGACCGGGCGCCGGACGATCGTGGCGCTGCGCGAGGCGTACCACGGCTGGACCATGGCCTCGGACGCGGTGACGACCTCCGCCTACGACAATCCCGACGCACTCGCGACGCGCCCCGACTGGGTGCACGTGGCGGATGTGCCGAACCGCTTCCGCGGCACCCACCGCGGAGACGCGGGAGATCCGTCGGTGGGTGCGCGATACGCCGCGGATCTGGGCGTCGATCTCGAGCGGCTCGCGGCCGAGGGGCGCGACGTCGCCGGGTTCATCTGCGAGTCGGTGCTCGGCAACGCGGGCGGCGTACTGCTGCCGGAGGGCTACCTCGCGGACGTCTACCGGCGCGTGCGCGCCGCGGGCGGGCTCTGCATCGCCGACGAGGTGCAGGTCGGCTTCGGGCGCATGGGTTCGAGTTTCTGGGGCTTCGAGCAGTCGGGGGCGGTGCCCGACCTCATCACGATCGCGAAACCGATGGGCAACGGATTCCCCATCGGCGGCGTCATCACGTCGCAGCGGATCGCCGACGCGCTCGCGACCCAGGGCCAGTTCTTCTCCTCGGCCGGCGGCAATCCGCTGAGCTGCAGGGTCGGGATCGCGGTGCTGGACGCGATGGAGGCCGAGGGGCTGCAGGAGAACGCGCGGGTCCTGGGCGAGCGGCTCGTCGCCGGCTTCCGCTCACTGGCGGAGCGGCACGAGATCATCGGGCCGATCCACGGCGAGGGACTGTATCTCGGGGTGGAGCTCGTTCGGGATCGCAACACGCTGGAGCCCGCGAGCGCCGAAGCCGCGGCCATCTGCGAGCGGCTCCGCGAGCTCGGGGTGATCGTGCTCACGACCTCCGAGCGCTCGAACGTGCTCAAGGTCAAGCCGCCGCTGTGCCTCTCGGAGGAGAGCGCGGACTTCGTCGTCGAGATGCTCGACCGGGTGCTCACCGAGGGCTGGTAGCGCCGACCGCGTTCTCCGACGGATGCGCCGACCGTTCATCGCGAGAGGGACACGAGCACTTCGACGAGGATCGCGAGAGCGATCAGGACGAACAGCGCACCCGCGCCGATATCGAACCAGGGAGCGGCCCGGCCGAACCAGCGCCGGAAACCGGCTGCCGAAGAGGCGAGCGCGATGCCGACGAACCAGGCCACGCCGACCGCGACCATGACGGAGATGATGGCGATCCTGGTGCCCCAGTCGGCCTCGGAGGGGAGGAACTGCGCCAGCAGGGCCGTGAAGAACACGAGCGCCTTGGGGTTCGCGAGATTCGTGGCGAGGCCGAGCAGCCAGGGGCGCGTCGTCGCACCGGGGCGGCGGTGCGGTCCGACGGCGCGCAGCGGCGGGACCCCCCAGCGCACGCTCACCGCGC
>JAPSIU010000216.1 GCA_031178565.1 Leucobacter sp.
CCGCGCCGCGCCGACCTCGCGAAGCTCTTCGTCATGACGAACACCGCCGACTCGCTGCGGGACATGGCGAAGGAGATCCTCGGCGCCCTGCTGGAATACGACCGGGCCCACGGCAGCGACCTCATGCGGACGCTGCGGGTCTTCCTCGAGAACAACCGGAGCATCCAGGCGACCACGGAGGCGCTGTACGTGCACCGCAACACGCTGCGATACCGTCGAGGACAGATCGAGGAGCTGCTCGAGATGGACCTGGACGACAGCGCGCACATCGCGAACCTCTGGCTCGCCTTCGCCATCATCGACGACCAGACCGCACGGGACGGAGAATCATGACCGACACCTCCGGAAACTACCTCTGGGAGTCGGAGGCCGAGCTGGTCACCGCGCAGCCCGAGGAGGCGGCGATCTACTACGAGTGGCTGCTGGGCCTTCCCCCGGGGTCCCGTCCCGGGGAGGCGCTGCGCAGAATCGGAGTCACCGACGTGCGGGCGTCGGGGAGCGGCCGCGCCGGGTGGATCCCGGTGTTCCTCGTCGACGACGTCGACGAGGCCGTCGGGCGGCTGAAGCCCGGCACCTGGAGTCGGCTCCCCTCCGACGATCCCGGCAGCGCCTACGTCGTGGACGAGCAGGGACTCGCGGTGCGGCTCCGGAAGCGGGAGCCGGGTCACCCGGACGGCGCGGTCAACTTCGACTGCTCGGCGCTCGACGTCGCGGCCGCGGCGCGCTTCTACTCGCAGCTGCTCGGCCTCAGCATCGCCGAGGTGGTCGAGGACACCTACGACATGCGCTTCCTGGTCGACGGGAAGCGCATCGTGGCCGGCATCTTCCAGCTGAACGGCGTCGAGCGGTTCGACCGTCGGCCGGTCTGGATCACCTACTTCGAGGTCGACTCCGTGGAGGAGTCGGTCACGAGAGCCGTGCAGTCGGGATCCCGGGTCCGGATCCCCCCGGTCGACTCGCCGCTCAACCGCTACGCGGTGCTCGACGATCCGTGGGGCAACCTGTTCGGGTTCAGCTCGCTGTTCGCGGAGGACTGGGACGAGGCGGTCGCCGTGCGGGAGCCCTCGGACGCGCCTTGTGCTGCGCGCACAGTTCGTCATCCGTAATTCGTTCCGCGGCGTCTGGAGGGCGGGTTCCCGAAGTTGAAAGACTGACGGGCACCACCCACCACCTGAGGAGTGACACGGATGTCGCGAGTGAAGATCAGCGCCGAGACGATACTGGAGACCGCGAGCGGCTCGCAGCGGACGACGCCTCCGCTGCGAGAGGAACCGGGGCTCTCCGGCCCGTACTCGACGACCCCGGTGACCGCGTCTGATCCGCGCATCCGCGCGGAGGTCGTGCGGCTGATCGAGGCCGCGCGCCGGATCCGCCCGCGGCTGCGGGAACGGCAGCAGGAGACCGAGGAGAACGGCCGCTTCGCTCCCGACATCAACGAGTATCTGGTCGAGCACGGCTTCTACCGGATGCTCATGCCGCGCCTCTTCGGCGGCCTGGAGATCGGCGTGGCGAACTTCTTCACCGTGATCTCCGAGCTCGCCCGCGGCTGCGCGTCGACCGCGTGGTGCGTCTCGCTCTCGAGCGCGCACAACCTGACGCTCGGGTCCTACTGGGGCGAGCGGGCGCAGCGCGAGATCTTCGACGAGCACGGATACATGATCGCACCGGCCTCGGGCAACCCGATGGGCGCGACCGCAGAGCGCGTCGAAGGCGGGATCCGGCTCTCGGGCAAGTGGCGGTACTGCTCCGGCGCGCCCTACTCGACCCACTTCTTCCCGACCGTCGTCGTGCCGGCGACGGACACCGAGCCGGAGTACCGCGCCTGGGCCGTCGTGAGCCGGAAGGACTACACGGTGCTCGACGACTGGGGCTCCGTGATCGGCATGCGGGGCAGCGGCTCGAACGGCATCGAGATGCAGGACGTGTTCGTGCCGGATCACCACCTCTGCCCCGAGACGTGGTCGACCGAGGTCGTGGAACCGACCGTCGGGTACGGGATCCACCGCAACCCGATGTACTCGGGCGTGTTCTTCGGCTTCGCCGAGGGCGAGGTGGCGTCGGTCTCCGTCGGCCTCGGCTACGCCGCCTGCGACGAGTACGAGCGCATCATCCGGAGCACGAAGGCTCCCTTCAGCGCGAGCAACTCTCTGCGCGCCGACAACGACGACTGGCGCCGGGTACTCGGAATGTCGATGTCCAGGGTCGACGCGGCGAGTGCGACGCTGATCCGCAACGGCGAGCTCTACGAGGAGTACGGTCGCCAGGTGGCGGAGGGGGAGGCGCCCTTCGACGCCTCGCGCTCGATGCGGCTGAACAACAGCCACTTCGTCGTCGAGGAGCTCGTCTGGGAGGCCGTGCAGGAGATGATCCGCACCGCGGGAACGACGGCGTCCATGGACGGTCAGCGGCTGCAGCGCTGCTTCCGCGACATCTGGGCGACCATGAGCCGCGCCGATCAATTCCAGTTCTTCGCCGCTCCGGCGGTGGGGTACCACTTCGACGGCGCGGCTGCCGGTGCGGGAGCGGCGGCATGAGCGCGATCCCTCGCGACTTCCCCGTCGGCGCCTCCGTCTGGCAGGAGCTGCGCGTTCGCTCCCTCGAGGGTCTCGCCGAGTTCTACCGCGCCGTGCTCGGCCTCGAGCTGCGGGTGGACGGCGACCGCGCGTTCCTCGAGCGGCACGGCGAGCGAGTCGCGGGCGTCCTCGCGGATCCTGCGCTTCCCGAGGCCGAGATCGGCTGGCACGTCTTCCTCGGGGCGGAGGATCTCGCGGCGGCCGTCTCCCGGGCCGTAGCGGCCGGCGCGACGACGCTGCGCGAGTCCGAGCCGATGCTGATCGACGGTGAGGCGGCCCGGCTGCTGGATCCCTTCGGAGCCCCGTTCGGGCTCGCGGTTCCGAATCCCGGTCAGGCGGTTCCCGTCTCGACCGAGCTCGGCCGGATGGCGCTCGTCGATCCGACGAATCACGACCTCGAGGCCCAGGTCGCCTTCCAGCAGGCGCTGTTCCCCGACTCCGTGCACGATCCGGTCGTGCCGCACGAGGTGTGCTTCTTCCGCAACGCCGAGGGGCTCGCGCTGCGCGGCTCCTACGAGGTCGCGGAGGAGGCGCGCGCCTTCCTGCCGCCGCACTGGCTGCCCTGGTTCGCCGTCGCCGATCAGTCGGCCGCCGTCGACGCGGCGCTCGCCGCGGGCGGCGCGGTGAACACCCGGGACAACGTGAACGGCTTCGGCACCTGGGGTGTCGTCGTCGATCCCGCCGGCGGGGTCTTCAAGACCCTTCAGGTGGCCGGCGCCGCACTCTGAAGCGCCCGCGGGTTCGCGCGGGAGATCCGGCGCGGCCCGAAACCGATGTCACTCAACACCGAAGGACAACGATGTCTTCACTGAACACCCGGAACACCCGGGACACCCGGAATACCGCGGCGACGCTCAGCGGCACGGAGCCCGGCGCGGGCGCACCCGGGACCGGCCGGCTGCGCGGCAATCTCGGACCGCTCGCAATCGTCTTCATGGTGGTCGCTGCGGCCGCGCCGCTCACGATCCTGGTCTCGGCGCCGACGAACATGATCAACGGCAACGGCGCGGGGCTGCCGGTGGTGTACCTCTTCGTGCCGCTCCTGCTCCTGCTGTTCGCACCGGGCTTCGCCGCGATGACCCGGTTCGTCCCCAAGGCCGGCGCGTTCTACTCCTACGTCACGGCGGGCCTCGGTCGCAAGGTCGGCGTCGGTGCGGGTTTCATCGCGATGGCGGGATACCTGGTGTTCCAGAGCTTCGTCTACACGCTCATGGGGCTCTCGATCAACGAGACGATCGTCGGGTTCTTCGGACCCGAGTCGTTCCAGCCGCCCTGGTACGTCTGGACCATCGCGATGATCGTCGTCGTGGCGATCCTCGGCGTCACGAACATCGACGTGAACGCCAAGGTGCTGTCCTTCGTCCTCATCGCAGAGGTGCTGATCGTCATCGTCATGAACGTCGCGATCCTGATCCGGGGCGGGACCCCCACCGAGGGGATATCGATCACCGAGCAGTTCACTCCCGAGGTCTTCTTCTCCGGATCGATCGCCATCAGCCTGCTCTTCGGCTTCAGCATCGGTCTCGGCTACGAAGCCACGGCGATCTTCCGAGACGAGGCGCGCGACCCCGAGAAGACGATCCCGCGCGCGATCTACATCACGATCGTCTCGGCATCGCTCTTCTACTTCTTCGCGCTCTGGGGGTTCATCCAGGGCCGGGGCACCCGCGGCGTGATGGACCTCCTCAGGAGCGACGAGACCGCCCAGTTCTGGATCGTCTACGAGACGGCGGCGAGCTACGTCGGCACGGTCTTCATGCAGATCATGCAGATCGTCGCGCTCACCTCGATGTTCGCGTGCGTGCTCGCGTACCACAACATCTCGGCCCGATACCTCCACTCGATGGGGCACTCGGTGCTGCCGCAGAAGCTCGCCTTCGTGCATCCGAAGAGCGGCGCACCCCACCTCGCCTCGATCACGACAACGGTCATCGGGCTCACGATCATCGTGCTGTGGTTGCTCTCCGGCATCGACCCCTACGTGTTCTTCGGCTGGGAGATCGCGCTCGGGTCCCTCGCGCTCATGATGGTCTTCGTACTGACGAGCATCGCGATCTTCGTCTACTTCCGCAGGAACCCCGGCAACCGGAAGAGCCTCTGGGTGTCGACGGTGTCTCCGCTGCTCTCGTTCCTCGTGTTCGGCGGGATCATGGTGAACGCGATGGTCAACTTCTCGGCGCTCTCGGGCGCCGTGGACAACGCCCTGCTCAACACGGTCCTCATGATCCTCCCGGTGGTCTTCTTCCTGGTGGGGGTCGCGGCGGCCTCGATCACGGAGAAGCGCAGCCCGGCGCGCTACGCGGGGCTCGATCACACGCAGCGGACCCCGGTCGTCTGAAGGACCGCGCAGCCCCTCCGAGTCGCCCGGGCCGCGGAGACCGCTGTGCTGTGCGCGCCGCACTCTCCCTCCTCGCGCGCTCGTGCGGGCGCACAGATGCTACTTTAGTAACCCAATCGTTTCTTTTAAGTGTTGAGTTTCGCCCTCGCGGCTGATTACCTTAAGGCGGAGCAATGAAGCCGGCAGTGGGAGGACACTTGATATCCGTGCAGGAGAGACCGTCGGTCCACCTGGAGGCCATCGGGGTCGAGAAGCGATACGGCGGCGTCCGAGCGCTGCGCGGCGTCG
>JAPSIU010000217.1 GCA_031178565.1 Leucobacter sp.
CGTCACTCTTCGCGACGCTGACGGGCTCACCATTCGGGCAGTGCGCGGCGACGTGGTCGCGGCGCGCGTCGCTACCCAGGAAGGCCGCGCCGCCTATACCGATCACGAGTTCGGCCGGATACTGGGCCACACTGATGCGGTAATGCGCATGTCCTACCTGCGCGCCGTGGTACACACCCTAATGATCTATCGCGCGCAACCCTGCGCCGACTGCATACGCTGTCGCGAGTGCGAACGCCAGATGATTATCGGCTACGCCGAGGGATACGACGAAGCCCGCGCCGAGATTGAGGCCGAGATCTCGGCCGCCGAGGCCATCGCCACGAAAAATTGTGGCGATGACCGCGAGTGCGGCCCCGGGAATAGGGCCCCCACTACCGACCCCCTTAAACTCTCGCCCGAGAATCGAGGCAGCACCTCATGAAAGAGCGCGACCCCATGGACGGACTAGAGCGACTGCCCCGACGGCAATGCACAGCGACATCGAAGCAATCCGGCGAACGCTGCAAGCGCGCTCCGGCGCCCGGGCAGTGGGTGTGCGTGATGCACGGCGCAGCGTCGGCGCAGGCGCGTGCTGCGGCGCGGCTACGCCTGTCGGCAGCAGCGGACGCTGCCGTGGCAAGGCTCCTGGACGAGTTGGACGCTGCCGAACACTCGCGCGATCGCCTTCGCGCTGCTGAGGCGATTCTGGATCGCGCTGGACTGGTGCGCGGCTTGAGTTCGGCTGACGAGCTTGCCGAGGTGCGGATGCTATTCGATCAGGGGCTAGATGGTTGGCCGGGCGCGCCACGCTCTGCGGAGCTGGAATAAACAGAGCGCCGGGAGGAACCGTGGTGCCGCGCTCCTCCTGGCGCTCTACTCCGAACCTATTTCCTGAAAGCCGCAGGTGCCTGCACCGACAATCGAAGATCGGGGCCGTAGTGCTTGTTCCACCAGGTGTTGTGTCCGCAGTAGAGACATTTCTTGTGGAACGGGAGGAATATTAGCCCAACGCCGCAGGTGAAGATTCCGATAATGACGAGCACCGTTATCCGTCCGATATTCGCTCCACCCCGTTCGCACGGCCTGCAATCGACGCAGCCTTTCTGGCCGTAGATGTTCAGGTGTTGTGACATGGCTCAACTCTTGAAGTCGGCGTAGGCTCCTCGACTGGTGACCCAGACATTGTGGTCAACGTCATCTACTGCTGAAGTGATGACGAGCGTGACGGTTTCCCTCTCTGGAAGCGCGGGGCTCGGGGCGGTATGACCAAAGATTGCTCGAGCAATCTCGACGGCCTCCTCTTCACCTGCCACGGCGTTCTGGTAATGGACCCGGTAGAAGGTTGTTTCGTCGGTAATGCTCGTAACGGGGAGGAGAATTGAGGAGTTTGGCTTTGCTGCATCAACTGCGGCAAAGAGCCCCGATGCTAGATCAGCTCGCTCTTGGGCAGAGGCCTCGGCTGCTTGTTTCTCTGACTCTTGCTCCGCTTTATACCGATCCTGGTTGATTACAAGAGTGACCGTGCTGCCTAGCTCAACGTTTGCTCCGGCATTAGGGATCGTGCCCACGACGTCCCAATCTTGCGTGGCAAAGACCGGAGCGCTCTCGCTTCCGGCATCAAGCTCGACCTGGAAGCCTGCGGTCTCGAGCTCTTCATTGGCTTCTTGCGCGGTCATCCCCACAAGATCCGGGATAGGCTCACTGGTCGACTCCGAACTGACATCACCGACCGACCCCGGACTGCCGTCATCATCCGTTCCTGGATTACCGCCTCCGAAGGCTTGTCCTATGAGCCCGATCAAGACAATTGCGCCAATGAGCCATACCCACCATTTCATGTACCAAGGCTTGCGGGGTCCATCGGGCGTTACTTTCTGGTGCGCCTTAGAGCTGGAGGCACCGGGTTCGGGCTCGGTGTGCGTCAGCGCGTCACCTTCAGGTGCCGCTATCCCCGAAGGCTGCGATTCTTCCTGATCCTGAACCGCTGGTACCGGCGGCGCCTGCACGACCGTGACCGCCGCGCCCGGTTCTGCTTTCTTGGATTTCAGGCGTCGCATGGTGACCTGGTTTCCACTCCAGCCGTAACGCGTGACCGCAACGACTTCCCATCCTTGACGCACCAGGCGATTGATCTTGCCCTTTGAACCGAAATAACCGGTGCGAAACGTCTTTGTCTGGTACTGGTTTGCCATCGGTTTCCTCTCAACAGTCTGACATTTCTTACTATAGTCCGACTTTTCTGACTGCGGGAACTCCGGCTTCTCGTTTGGCTGGACTGGTGAGCACGAGGGGCGCGGGGCCATCGGCGGAGCCCAACTTCGAGGCTCTCCGATTGCGACTGAGCGCACTCCGTCACCAACGCCGTCTGACCTATGACGAGCTTGCCGAGCGAACTGGTATCGCACGGTCCACTCTCATTGCCATGGAAACCGGAGCGCGCCGAGCCGGTCGCCCTGATCGCGTGCACACTCGAGGGAGCCTCGAGTCTTGGTGGAGAATCGCGCGAGCACTCGAGGTTGACCTCTCCGAAGTGCTCTCCGCGCTGGACTTGCCCGAGTGAGCGAAGCGGCTCCGGGTGCAAAGCCCCCCGTATGCCCCCCGCGCCCATGTCATCCGCCGCTGAGAAACAAAAACACCCGGCAGAAAATAGCTTCTGACCGGGTGTTTCAATGGCGCGCCCCGAGGGATTCGAACCCCCGACCTTCTGATCCGTAGTCAGATGCTCTATCCAGCTGAGCTAGGGGCGCCCGTTGGTTTCCCAACCAGAAAGACATTACACGACCGCCGGGGAAAATGGAAATTCGCCCGGGTACGCTGGTCTGCGTGCCAGAGAACACGCAGGACGCGCAGAACGAGCCGCTCGAGACGCCGCAGCCCGAGTCGCAGCGCCATTCCGGGCCGCGACCCCGGACCGTGGATCGGAGCCCCGAGCGGAGCCCGGAACTCGCTCGCGCGGCGGGACTCATCCTCGAGATCCCGGACTATCCGGTCGAGGGGATCCTGTTCCGCGACATCACCCCGCTGCTCGCCGACGGGCCCGCGCTCCGCGCCACGGTCGACGCCCTGATCGAGCCGTTCGACGGCGCCTTCGACGTGGTCGCGGGGCTCGAGGCGCGAGGCTTCCTGCTCGCGAGCGCCGCCGCCTACGCGAGCGGTGCGGGGCTCATGCCGATCCGGAAGGCGGGCAAGCTGCCCCGTCCGGCCGCATCGGTCGGCTACGGGCTCGAGTACGGGATCGCCGAGATCGAGGCGCACGCAGATTTTCCGGCGGGCACCCGCGTGCTCGTGATCGACGACGTCCTGGCGACGGGAGGGACCCTGGCCGCGGCGCATGAGCTGCTACGGAAGCTCGAGTACACGATCGCCGGAACCGCGGTGCTCTTCGAGATCGACGGTCTCGGCGGGCGCGGCACGGTGAACGACCCGGCGCTGCGCACCGTATTCCACAGCTGAGGCTGCGCTATGACCTCGGTCGTTGTTAAATCCGCATGACTGTTATACAGTTAGCCAGAACTGAAGACCTCCGGGCGGCGAAAGGAATGCCCCTCGGTATTGAGCGAATGGAGAACTCTACCGTGGTACATCTCAGCCCCCTGCTCAAGCAGGCCACCCCGGTCGTCGTGGAGCGAGCCGAAGGCAACTGGATCCTCGGCACCGACGGGGTGCGGTACCTCGATTTCACCTCGGGGATCGGCGTCACCTCGACGGGGCACTGCCATCCGCGCGTGGTCGAGGCGGCCCGGGCCCAGGTCGGCAGCGTGATCCATGCGCAGACGACGACCGTCATGCACCGGCCGCTGCTCGAGCTCACCGAGAAGCTCGGGGGCTACCTCCCCGAGGGGCTCGATGCGGTGTTCTACGCGAACTCGGGGGCCGAGGCCGTCGAGGCCTCGCTGCGTCTCGCGCGCATGGCGACGGGGCGTCCGAACGTCATCGCGTTCCAGGGCGGCTTTCACGGGCGCACCGCGGGAGCCTCGAGCATCACCACCGCCGGCACGCGCTTCCGCAACACCACCGTGCCTCTCATGGGCGGCGTCGTCATCGCCCCGTTCCCCTACGCGTACCGCCTCGGTATGACCGAGGCGGACGCAGTGCGGCACGCGCTGCGCGAACTCGACTACCTCTTCTCGACGACCACGAGCCCGTCGGAGGTCGCCGCCATGATCATCGAGCCCGTGCTGGGCGACGGCGGGTATCTGCCCGTTCCGAAGGAGTTCTTGCAGGGGATCGAGACCCGGGCGCGCGAGCACGGCATCCTCCTGATCGCGGACGAGATCCAGTCGGGCGTGGGGCGCACCGGCAAGTTCTGGGCCGTGGAGCACTCGGGAATCGATCCCGACATCCTCATCATGGCCAAGGGCATCGCCTCGGGCTTTCCGATCTCCGCGATCGCGGCGAGCGACGAACTGATGTCGAAGGGCCTGCCCGGCTCCCAGGGCGGCACCTACGGCGGCAACGCCGTCGCCGCAGCCGCTGCGATCGCAACGCTCGACGTGATCGACGATGAGCAGCTGGTGGAGAACGCGGCGGTCCGCGGTGAGCAGCTGAACGCCGGTTTGAAGCGTCTCCAGCGGAAGTTCCCCTCGATCGGCGACGTGCGAGGGATCGGTCTCATGCAGGCCATCGAGTTCACGGATGAGAGCGGCGAGGCCGACGCGGGCACGGCGATGCGAGTGCAGCAGGCGGCCCTCGGCGAGCGACTGCTCCTGCTTCCCTGCGGCCCGCTCGGAAACGTCATCCGCGTCGTGCCCGCCCTGACCGTCAGCGAGGAGGAGGCGGACCTCGGCCTCGCCGCGCTCGAGCGGACGCTCGCAGGGGTCCTCGGGGCCTGACGGGCGACTCGCATCGTGCGACTGACCGACCTGGCGGAGCGGCTGAGGGGAAGCGGCCTCGAGGTCGACGATTCCCCGAGACGGCTCACGGAGTACTCCTATGACGCCTCGAACTACCGCGTGCGCCCGCGCGCCGTGGTGTTCCCGCGCACGGCGGACGACTGCCGGGAGGTGCTGCGCGTCGTCCGCGAAGCCGGTGTCCCGCTCACGATGCGCGGAGGGGGCACCTCGATGGCGGGCAACGCCGTCGGCGAGGGGTTGGTCGTGGACCTCTCCCGCTACCTCTGCTCCATAGATGAGATCGATTCGAAGACCTCCTCCGTGTGGGTCGACGCCGGAGCGGTGCTCGGCGAGTTGCGCCGGCCTGAAGCT
>JAPSIU010000218.1 GCA_031178565.1 Leucobacter sp.
GGCATAGGGTGCCGGTGTTGCAGCCCGCCGTGGTTGCGGGCGCGCTCGTGCCGCCCGTGATCCCGCCCGCCGCCCGTTTGCTCGTAGCTTGGAAATGGGCGGGGTGCGCACCCCGCCCATTTCCATGCCGGTCCGGGATTACTGCAGGACCCGGACCCGCTGCGCGCCCTTGACCGCCACCGCCTCGAATTCGATCTTCATCCGCGGGTCGGCGAGCTGCACGCCGGCGAGCATCGAGCCGCAGGCCGGGGGATTGTCGCCGAATGCCTCCCGCAGCGCCTCGTCCATCTCGAACGCGTAGGCGATATCGGTGGTGTAGGGGTGGAACCAGACGACTTCGTCGAGCGAGAACCCCTGGCTCTCGAGGCGCTCCTGCATCGTGCGGAGGGCCTGCCGGGCCTGATCGAGTGGGCTTTCGGGGATATTGCCTTCGGCGTCGTGGCCGCCGAGACCGGAGACGAACATCGTCTCCTCGGTCGACAGGGCCAGGGCGAAGGGGTGCGGGATTCCTTCTGGGCGAAGGGCCTTCCAGGTTGACACGTGAGCTCTCCTTTGGGTCTGATGCCGGCGAATCCGCCCGCCGAAACGCGGGGTCCGTCGGCTCGACGCTATCAGAGGAGGATCTTTTAGGTCAATGCTTGTGCTCGTAAAAGGAATGCTAGTGTCGCCCTCGATCACTCGCCGGGGGAGAGCCGGGGGAAGGTGTGGATGATCCAGACCTCGGCCTCGGCGTCGACCGCCTGCCACCGGTGGGTCCGGTTGGCCAGGTACGTCGCGTAGTCGCCGGCCTGGAGGAGGGTCTCTTCGCCGACGGGCCCCACGCGGATGCTTCCGCGCTGCACGATGACGTGCTCGCGCGCGCCGGGTCCGTGCGAGGGCGAGGTCTCGATCGCGTCGGCGCGGAAGACCTGGTGGTGCAGCTCGAGGGTCCCGGATCCGATGACCTGATTGCGCACCACGCGTCCGTCGCTCGCGTCGTCGGAGATGTCGAGGCCTTCGCCCGCGCGCACGACCTCGACCTCGGAGCGGACCTCGATGGCGATGAGCGAGTTCACGGAGACGTCGAAGGTCTCCGCGATCGAGATGAGCGTCTCGAGCGTGGGGTTCGTGCGCCCCCGCTCGACCTTGAAGAGTGTGGCCTTCGCGATCCCGGATCGTTCGCTGAGCTGGGAGAGCGAGAGGCCGTGGGATTCGCGCAGCTGCCGCACATTCTCCGCGAGGGCTTCGATGTGATGGTTCATCTGCTCATTGTTCCATTCGTTCCGCGCTGGTGTCGTCGAATCGCCGGAAGGGGGTGCTTCGGTGCTCCGGGCATCGCGTCCCGGAGCCGGGGGTGGAAGCGTGGTTCGGGCACCGATTGTGTATCGTAGGAGTACGAGTATACTATTGTAATGACCAAACCCGTGCGTGATCGACCGGTCTCGCACGGGAGTTCCCGACGCAGGAGGTTCAGATGACACAGGCAATTCACTTCGAGGACGGCGACGGACGCCGATTCCTGGGGCGGCTCGACGGAACCACCATCACCACTGCGGACGAAGCCCCCGAGGCCGGCTTCGTGCCGACCGAGGACGCCTGGGAGGCGATCGCGGGGGCGAACGGGGCGACGCACGACATCGCCGATGTGCACGTGCTCGCCCCCAATCGCCCGGGCAAGATCCTCGCGATCGGCCTCAACTACATGTCTCACGTCGAGGAGACGAGCCTCAAGCTGCCCGACGTCCCCATGATGTTCGCCAAGTTCCCCAGCTCGGTGACCGGTGCATTCGATCCGATCGTGATCCCGCGCGAGGAGACCCGGACCGATTTCGAGGGCGAACTCGGTGTCATCATCTCGAAGCCGGCCTACCGCGTCGCGAAGGAGGACGCCTGGGACTACGTCGGCGGGTTCACCGTGCTCAACGACGTCTCCGGGAGGCGCGCACAGCTCGAGACTCCGATGAAGCAGTTCACGCTGGGCAAGAGCTTCGACACCTTCACCCCGGTCGGCCCGGCGGTCGTGAGCCCGGACTCCTTCCCCGACGCCGAAGCGCGCGACAACCTCCCGGTGCGCACCACGGTCTCGGGCGAGCTGATGCAGAACGGCAACACGAACCAGTTCATCTTCGACATCCCGTCGATCATCGCCTACCTGAGCCAGGGCATCACCCTCGAGCCCGGCGACCTCATCGCGACCGGCACGCCCGGCGGTGTCGGAGACGAGCGGAAGCCGCCGCGCTACCTGCTGCCCGGCGACGTGGTCGAGGTGGAGATCCCCGGCGTCGGGAAGATCGTCAACACCGTGCAGGCGGAGGCGTAGATCATGAGGATCATCCCCGAGGGCGACCGCGGTTACGTCTACAACGGCAGGTTCACCGGGCCCGTGCAGCTCGAGATGGTCTTCGAGGCCGCTGCGGCTCCCGGGGACACCGCCCCGAGCGCCTCCGACGCGGACATCGCGCGCGTGCACCACGAGGACGGCGCCGTCACCAACTGGCACAGCCACCCGGGGGGCCAGATCCTGATGCTCGTCAGCGGGAGGGCGCGCGTCGGCAACGCCGACGGCACCAGCACCGACGTCCTGCCCGGCACCTTCGTGCAGACCGCGCCCGGCGAGCCGCACTGGCACGGCGCGGACGAGGGAAGCGACTGCACCTGGCTCGCGATCACGTGGGGCGTCACCGACTGGACCGACGACGTCCCGCTGGATCCCGGGGTATGAGGACTCCGCTCATCGCCATCATCGGCGACCGGAAGCGAGCGACCTCGGGTCCGTGGGTCGACGTGCTCACCGACGGGAATCCGCACACCTACATCGAGGCGGTCTCGGACGGCGGCGGTGCGCCGATCATCTTCCCCGCGATCCCCGTCCACCTCGCCGAGACGGAACGGCTGCTCGACCTCGTCGACGGCGTGTTCCTCCCGGGCGGACGAGACATCGACGCCGCCTTCTACGGACAGCCGGCGCACGCCGAGAACGACCCGCCGCTGAGCCTGCGCGATGAACTCGAGATCGAGTTCGTGCGAGGAGCGCGCCGTCGCGGAATGCCGGTGCTCGGAGCGTGCAGGGGCATGCAGGTGATGAACGTCGCCCTCGGGGGAACCCTCGAACAGCACCTCGGAGACCGGGTCGAGCCGACTCCCCATCGTGATACGGTCGGCGTCTTCACGACGCACGAGGTGCGTATCGCCGACGGCAGCCGGCTCGCCGCCATCGTCGGCACCGGGTCCTTCGAGATCGCGTCGCATCATCATCAGGCCGTCGAGAGGATCGCCGACGGTTTCGTCGCGACCGCCTGGGCCGCCGACGGGGTGATCGAGGCCCTCGAAACGGAGGGCGACGAGTTCTGCCTCGGGGTGCAGTGGCACCCCGAGCAGCAGCTCGACGTCGAGGGGCGCGCGCTCGCGCGGGCGTTCGTGGAGGCCGCCGGCGCATACGGCGAGTCGCGAAACCGGATCTGAGATCCGCTGAGGCCCCGGGCGGACTGCCCGCGGTCGCGGTCGCGGTCGCGCGCGGGCGAGGCGTCTGCGAAGGAGGACGTGATGAGAGTGATCGTGGGAGCCGAAGAGCTCGCGGTGGCCGAGGCCGAGGCCCTGACGGAGCTCTCGGTGGTGTGCCTGGGTCGGCGCGACGACTTGGCGAGCGCACTTCACGATGCTGGACTCGGGGAGCTCGAGGAGGAATCGTACGCCTGGCTCGACATCGAGGGGCTGCGATCCCTGGCGCGGCGAGCCGTCGTCGGGCCGACGCGCGAGTGGGAGCAGGGCTTTGCCGCGATGATCTCGTACGCGCGCGGCCGAGGATGGGTGAGGGGCGTCCGTGTCCGCGCCCACGTCGACTTCCCCGAGGACGAATCCCCGAAAGAATTCTGAGGAGGCTGTCGATCCCGCGCCCCTCCGTGCGTCATCATGGTGTCGGGCCGGCCGGCTCGGCACCCGCGACCCGCACGCGATGCGCGCAGCGCACGCGAGGCGGGAGACCCAACGGAGGAATCATGAAGTACGCACTACTGCTCATGGGGCACGTCGGCGACCCGGCGTGCGGCGAGGACGGCGGCGCGAGCCCCGAGGAGTTCTTCGCCTTCGACAAGGAGATCACCGACGCGGGCGTCGTGGTCGCCTCGTTCGCACTCGAGGATCCCGAGCACGGCGTCACCGTCGGCAGCGACGAGCAGGGCGAGCGGATCGTGTCGTCCGGGCCCTTCGCCGAGGTTCGCGAGTTCGTGGGCGGCGGCTACATCATCGACGTCGCGAACGTGGACGAGGCCATCGCGTGGGCGCGCAAGAGCCCCGCTTCGGCGCCGGGCGGTCACGTCGAGATCCGCCCCCTCGCGCCGTACTGATCTGGATTGATCTGTACTGATCCGGACTGATCCGTGCGCTCTGCAAGCGACGGCGAGGGGCCCGGCGAGGCGGTCGACCCCGCTCGCCGGGCCCTCGCGGCGATCGACCGGGAGGCCCGTGCCAGGATCCTCGCGACCGTCGCCCGGTGGTGCGGCGACCTCGAGCTCGCCGAGGACGCGACGCAGGAGGCGCTCGTGCAGGCGCTGCGGACCTGGCCGGAGACGGGGGCTCCCGACTCGCCGGAGGCGTGGCTCAAGACCGCCGCGAAGCGGAAGGCGCTGGACGCGCTGCGGCGCGAGAGCGTGCTGAACCGGAAGCTCTCCCGCCTGCGGATGGAGGAGGAGCGCGCGCCGGTGTCCGAGGCGCTCGCCGACCCCGCCGAGCGCGCCGGGGAGCGGGACGCGGATCCCGTTCCCGACGATCGGCTCGGGCTGTTCTTCGCGTGCGCCCACCCCGTTCTGAGGCCCGAGGACCGCGTGGCGCTCACACTGCGCTTCGTCGCGGGTCTCGAGACCCCGGAGGTGGCGCACGCGCTGCTGGTCCCGGTCGCCACGATGCAGCAGCGGATCGTGCGGGCGAAGAAGCGCATCCGAACGCTCGGGGTTCCGTTCTCCGCGCCGCGGAGCGAAGATCTGCGCGAGCGCCTCGCCGGCGTGCAGCGCGTCGTCTACCTCCTCTACGCCGAGGGGTTCGCGCGCTCGACGGGCGCCGAACACACACGAGAGGACCTCACCGCCGAGGCGATCCGTCTGGCGCGTGTGCTCCGCGGGCTGATGCCCGGCTCCGCCGAGGCCGCGGGGCTCCTCGGGCTCCTCCTCCTCACGGAGGCCCGGAGGCCGGCGAGGACCGATGAAGCCGGCC
>JAPSIU010000219.1:0-1662 GCA_031178565.1 Leucobacter sp.
TCACCTGGCACGGCCCGGGTCAGCTCGTCGGCTACCCCGTGATCCGGCTGCGCGACCGGCTCGCCGTCGTCGACTTCGTCAGAGCACTCGAGCAGGCCCTCATCGACGTCTCGGCGGAGTTCGGCGCCGAGGGTTTCCGAATTCCGGGTCGCTCGGGAGTCTGGGCGGGCTCGGAGACCGCACCCGAGAAGTACGCGCAGATCGGCATCCACACCAAGGACGGCATCGTGACGCACGGCTTGGCGTTGAACTGCAGCAACGAACTCGCCGCCTTCGCGAACTTCGTTCCCTGCGGCATCACGGACGCCGGCGTCACCACACTGAGCAGGCTGTCGGGCGAGTCGATCACACCTCGAGACGTGGTCCCCCGGCTCTCCGCGAGACTCGCCCTCACCGTCGAGGAGGTCGCGGAGTGAGCGCCGTCAACATCGGGAAGCCCCTCGCCGATATCCTCTCCGAATCGGACGCCGGCGCGGCGACGCGGGAGCCGGCCCACACCAGGGTGCCGGGTCAGGATCGGATGCCCGGCCAGGACCAAGACCGGATTCGGGAGCCGGCTCCCGCCCCGGATCCGGGGACTCCGCAACCGGAGGGCCGCCGCCTGCTCCGACTCGAGGCGCGCAACGCCGAGACCCCCATCGAGAAGAAGCCTCCGTGGATCAAGACACGTGCTCGGCTCGGCCCCGAATACCGCGACGTGCACTCGCTCGTGCAGAAGGAGGGTTTGCACACCGTCTGCCAGGAGGCCGGCTGCCCGAACATCTACGAGTGCTGGGAGGACCGCGAGGCGACCTTCCTCATCGGCGGCTCGATCTGCACGAGACGCTGCGACTTCTGCATGATCACCTCGGGCAAGCCCCTGCCGCTCGACACGGACGAGCCGCGTCGCGTCGCGGAGTCCGTCCGCACCATGGGACTGCGCTACGCGACCATCACCGGGGTCACGCGCGACGACCTGCCCGACACGGGCGCCTGGCTCTACGCCGAGACGATCCGCCGGATCCACGACCTCAATCCGGGCGCAGGGGTCGAGGTCCTCGCCGACGATCTCGGCGGCAGGCCGAAGGATCTGGCCCGGGTGTTCGAGGCGCAGCCCGAGGTATTCGCGCACAATCTCGAGACGGTGCCTCGCATCTTCAAGCGCATCCGCCCGGGCTTCCGCTACGAGCGCTCACTCGGCGTGATCCGCCAGGCGCACGAGGCGGGCATGATCACGAAGTCCAACCTGATCCTGGGCATGGGCGAGGATCGCGGGGAGATCACCGACACCATGCACGAGCTCCACGCCTCGGGCTGCGACATCCTCACGCTCACCCAGTACCTGCGCCCGTCGAAGCTGCACCATCCGGTCGACCGCTGGGTCCGGCCGGAGGAGTTCGTGGAGCTGAAGGCCGAGGCCGAGAGCATCGGCTTCGCCGGGGTGCTCGCCGGGCCGCTCGTGCGCTCCTCCTATCGCGCGGGACGCCTGTGGGCGCAGACGATGGCGAAGAAGGGCCGTCCCGTTCCCGAGACGCTGCAGCACCTCGCCGATCAGGCCGCGGAGTCGTTCCCGCAGGCGGTGTAGCAGCGGCCGGGGGGGGGGGGGGGGGGGCGGGGGGGGGGGCCGGCCCCCCCCCCCCCCCGCACCCCCCCCGCGCCCCCCCCGCGCGCCCCCCCCCCCCC
>JAPSIU010000219.1:1672-5184 GCA_031178565.1 Leucobacter sp.
GCGGAGTCGTTCCCGCAGGCGGTGTAGCAGCGGCCGGCGGCGGAGGTTCGGCAGCGGTGGCGCTACCGTCCCTCCGCCGCCAGTTCCTCCGCGAGTGCTCCGAGCGCGTCCGCCAGTTCCCTCACACGATCCGACCGCGCCGGCTCGCGGGACGACCGCGCCGGCTCGCGGGATGATCGCACCGCGCCGGACCCCCCCACCGCACCCCCGGCTTGTGCCACGGCACCCTCACCCGTACCGCCCTCGCGAGGGAGCGATGCTTCGAGGCCGCCTCGGGCATCGACGTCGAACACCACCTGATCGGAGCGGTGCCAGGTGCGGAAGAACTCGACGGTTCGTCCCCGATCGTCGAGGCTCGTCCCCTCGAGCACGAGCAGCGGGGATCCCGGCTCGCAGGAGAGACTCGTCGCGAGGGACGCCGCGGCGGCGACCGCCCGGATCTGGCGATGACCCGCCGAGACCGGAACTCCGTATCGCGTGAGGAGAAGCTCGTGGAGAGAGGCGTCGGTGAGCTCTCGCGCGTCGATCCCCGGGACGAGAGCCTCCGGCAGCCAGGTGCGGATGAGCGCGATGGGGATCCCGTTCACCGAGCGCAGGCGCTCCAGGAAGACGAGCTGCGAGGTCGCGAGCGCGATCTCCGCCTGAGGATCGGACTCGCGCCCGAGCTGCAGCACCTCCGTCGTCACGACCTGGTCGGGCTCCGCGATCTGCGACAGCAGCCCGGCCATGCGCTGCACCGCCCGATGGTGGCCGCGCGCCGGGGCGACGACCGTGCCGCGGCCGCGGCCGCGCTGCACCAGTCCCTCGTGATCCAGCGACGCGAGCGCCTGGCGCACGACGGACCGCGAGATGCCGAAGCGGTTCTGAAAGTCCGACTCGGTGGGGAGGTGCGCTCCCGGAGGGAGTTCGCCGTCGGAGATCGCGGAGCGGATGAGTGCGCTGAGCTGCGCGTGCAGCGGCGCATCCGTACCGGGTCCGATGGCATCGGGAGCGACGTGATCGAACCACACGGCTCCCACCCCCTCTCGACCGAACGCACTCAGCATAGCGCCGGGATGGCGTCGCACCGACCGCGGCGCGGCGCCCTACAGCTGCTGAGCGGTTCTCCAGACGTGATCCCAGCCCGGCGCGAGCGCGGCCGCGCGCTCGAGCGAGAGCACCAGGCTGGCCTCTCGCGCGATGCCCGTTCCGACGATGTCGAAGGCGGTGCCGTGATCGACGGAGACGCGGACCACCGGGAGGCCGACGGTGATGTTGACACCGTCGTCTCCGTACACGGCCTTGAAGGGCGCGTGCCCCTGGTCGTGATAGCAGACCACGACCAGATTGATCTTTCCGCGGACGGCCGCCGGGATGAGGGCGTCGCCGGGGAGCGGACCGTCCACGTTGAGCCCCTCTGCTCGTGCCGCCTCCACCGCAGGGGCGAGGATATCGGCGTCCTCGTCGCCGAAGAGACGGTTCTCGCCCGCGTGGGGGTTGAGACCGGCGAGACCGATCCGTTCGTCGGGGCGGCCCATCGACCGAGCGAACGAGCCGGCGAGGTTCAGCACGTTAAGGGTGCGCTCGACCGTGATGTCCTCGATCGCCTGACGCATGGAGACGTGGGTGGTGAGGTGGAAGAAGTACAGGTCGCCGGCTGAGAGCACGAGCGAGTAGTTGGCGACGCCGAACTCGTGGGCGAGCAGTTCGGTGTGTCCGGGGAAGGGGTGCCCTCCCGCGTGCATCGCGGCCTTGTTGAGCGGGGCCGTGACGATGCCGTCCACTTCTCCCGCTCGCGCGAGCCGGCACGCCTCCACGACGAATCGGTAGGAACCGTCGCCCGCTGCGGCGCTCAGCCGTCCCACCTCGACATCGGCGAGTGACGGCCCGACCTGCAGCAGATCGATGGTGCCGGGCTCGTTCCGCGCGTCGGCGACGGAGGAGATGACCCGCACGCGCTCGGGATCGCCGCCGACGTCGGACACGCCGCGGCGCAGCGAGGCCTCGTCGCCGATGACGACGGGTCTGCACCGCGCGCGCAGATCATCGTGCCCGAGCAGAGCCTTCGCGGTGATCTCCGGGCCGATACCGGCGACGTCGCCGAGCGTGAGGGCGAGGGTGGGGACCGTCATGATGGGTTTCCTTCGTGTTCGGTGTTCAGCAGATCGTCGACGATGCCCGCGATATCCTCGGGGGCGCCGAATCCTCCGGCCTTGGTAACGATACCGACGCCGTGGGAGTCTCCTCCCTCGAGGGTTCCGTACGGGATCCCCTCGCGGATCGCCCGGCGGATGAGCACGCCGGAGGCGCGGAGCTCGGCGAGCATCGCCCGCGCGCCCTCCCCGCCCATCAGCACGAGCGCGGCGGGGCTGGACCGGCGTACGACGGCCCCGGCGAGCAGGGCGAGGTTCCTCGAGATCGTCGATGACGCCCGGGATCCGTCGGGCAGCGTCGCCGCTGCACGCTCCTCCGGCGTCCGTATGACGACGACCTCGGGGAGAATCTCATCGAGGTCCCCGCCGGGCAGGGTGCGATCGAGCCACTCGGCGGCGCGGGCCGTGTCGAGAAGCTCTTCCACGGGCGGCGCGATGACCAGCGCGTCGGGGCGCGCCAGCAGCAGGAGATCGAGTTGGCGGCGGGAGACCTCGTGCAGCGAGCTCGCCACGATCACGACCCGGCCGCGGAGGTGAGCCTCGGTTCCGCGGAGATCCCCCGGCCCGGTCCACGCCCGGGCCATCGCGGAGGCGATCCCCGCCGAGCCGACGGGGAGCGCCCTCCCGCCGAGCGCCCGGATCGCCTCTGCGACCCGGGCGAGATCCTCGTCGGTGCGCGCGTCGACGGTGACGATGTCGGATCTCTCCGCAGCCGCCGAGACGGCGGCGAGGAGGGCGTCGCCTCCGCCGTCCGCGTGCGCACTCCCCGGGATGAGTTCGTCGAGCCGGCTGGTGATCACCGGAGTGACCGGGTCCGTGCCGATCCAGGTCCGGTGCACGGGGTCGCCGTCCACCTCGACGGCACCGTCCACGACGGTGCGCCCCATGGCCGGGTAGGCGGGGCACACCACGGCGATCGCGTCGGGGTGGCCGAGGTGCCAGGCGTCGAGGGCGCCGCGTATCTGGCCGCTGACGGATCCGCGCATCGTCGAATCGATCTTGAGGAGCACCCGGTCCGCGCCGGCGCGCGCCGCGTCGGACACGATCGCCGCGGTGACGCGCCGCGCCTCCGCTTCGGGCAGCGCCCGCGCGTCCGAGATCACCGACACGACCGATCCCGCTTCCCGAGGCTCGGGAAGGGCGGGCTCCGCAGCCGGGTCCGGCTCCGGTTCCGCAGCCGGGTCGGGCTCCGCAGCCGAGGGCACCGGCTCCCCCGCCGAGGGCACCGACGTCACCAGGCGCGCGGTCCAACCCGCCGCCGCGAACTGCACGGCGGAATCGGTCGCTCCGGTGAGGTCGTCGGCGACGATCGCGACGATCGGCGCCGGCGCGTCGCCGCGCGATTCAGAGCCGGGGCGAGTCATCGTGTTCCAGCTGCTC
>JAPSIU010000220.1 GCA_031178565.1 Leucobacter sp.
GCGCCGATGGCGTCGGACGCGTGCCGCATGACGCCCGGGCGGGCACCGGAGGCGATTCCTGGAGCGGGCGTAGGCGCTGCGAACTCGCCGTCCGACTGCGTCGCGATCCCCTCCAGGCGCCGGCTCTCGCGACGCCAGCGCTGCGCTCCGGCGCCCCGGCCGGAGCGCAACTCGCGCAGCAGACGCGGCAGATCCGCCCCGGGATCCCGATGATCGTCCGAGATCGCCGCCACGACCTCTGCGGCCGCGCGCGGATCCCGCAGCTCGGATGCGCCCGCGAGGAGCGCCCGCGCTTCGCGCGCGCCGACGGGCAACCGTGCGACGCGTGCGCCGAGGGGAGTGATGCGACCCGTTGCATCGACGAGTTCCAGCGCACGCAGCACCTCGACGGCCGAGCGCATGGCGGCGGGCGGAGGCGGGGTCGGCAGGGAGATGCCCTCGCCGCCCGGGGTGCCCCAGGCGGCGAGGAGAAGAGCGGCGTCGACGAGATCGGCCGAAGCGATCTCGGGAGCCGACGCTGCGGGCATGCGCGCCAGCTCCGCCTCGGAGTAGGCCCGCACGGCCCGCCCGGGGCCCTGTCTGGCGGCTCGCCCGGCGCGTTGTTCGGCGCTCGCGCGTGAGGCGCTCACGGTGACGAGGCCCGTCATGTCGCGCCCGCGGTCGCGGCGCACCACGCGCGAGAGGCCGGAGTCGATCACGATGCGCACGCCGGGCACCGTCAGCGAACTCTCGGCGAGTGCCGTGCTCACGACGATCCTCGGCGGGTCGCCGGGTGCGCGCCCGCGCACGGCGCGGTCCTGCTCGCGAACCGGGATCCTCCCGTGGAGCGGGAGGACTTCGACGGCGTGCGGCCCTCCGGAGTGGGACTCCGCTCTTCCGCGGATCAGGCGGACCACCTCGTCGACGTCCCGAGCGCTCGGCACGAAGACGAGCGCGTCGTGCTTCTCGGCTGCCCGTGCGGCGATCGCGAGGTCGGCCAGGTGCGCGAGGAAGCCGCGGGCGGCGCCCCGAGCGTCGAGACGCTCGCCCTCGAATGGTTCGTGATCGATCCGCAGCGGGTGCAGTGCGGACGGGATATCCACCACCGGAGCGGGCCCGCGGCCGGATGCGGTTCCGAGCAGTTCGGCGATCCGCGCCGCATCGAGCGTCGCCGACATTGCGACCACGATCAGGTCGTCGCGCAGCGCGCGCACCTCGGAGATCATCGCGAGCAGCAGGTCGCCGTCGACGGAGCGCTCGTGCACCTCGTCCAGGATCACCGCTCCGACCCCCTCGAGGGCGGGATCCGCGAGGAGTCGCCGCAGCAGCACTCCGGGGGTGAGCGCCTCGATCCGAGTGCCGGCGCCGACGCGCCGCTCGCCGCGGACGGTGAAACCGACGAGCCCGCCGAGTTCGCTGCTGTCGAGCTGCGCGATGCGCGCCGCTGCGGCTCGGACCGCGACACGGCGGGGCTGGGTGAGCAGCACCCGGTCCCCTCCGCGCCCGGCTACCAGGTTGGCGACGAGCGGCGGCACGAACGTCGTCTTGCCGGTTCCGGGAGGCGCCGTGACGACCAGTGCTCCGGAGCCGGCGGCGTGCTCGAGTTCGGCGCGCGCCTCCGAGACGACGAGGCCGGCGCCGATGGCGTCGAGGTCGAAGGCGTGCCGGTTCACGACGACCATCCTAAGAGCTGGGGAGCTGGGGAGCTGGGGAGCTGGGGAGCTGGGAAGCTGGGGAGCTGGGTGGCTGGGTGACCTGGGAAGTGCGGTGCGCGGGTTCAGCCGTCGGACAGGGAGCGCACGTGCTTGGCGTGTGCCTTCGCGAACTCCTTCGCGCGATCCCGGACTCTGTGCAGGGCGGCCTCCTCGCGCTCCAGCTCCCGCACGCGCTGCTGGGTGCGCTTGCGCAGTTCGACATGCGCGCGCAGCTCGGCCTCCGCCGCCTCGTAGGCCTCCTGAGGCGTGGGCGGTGTTGCGGGAGCGTCGGTCGCCGGCTCGACTGGCGTCTGCCCAAGTGCGCTATCGAGACCCGCGAGCAGGATCTCCGTGGCGAAGTCGAGGATCTCGTCGACCTCCTCCTGCGCACCGCCGGGAACAGCGGCGTCCGAGGTGTCGAGGTCGGTCCCGTCCGAGGGCTGCGCCGATCCGAAGTAGACTCCGTTGCGCACCAGCGGCGCCACGTCTGGGAAGCGTGCGGGGGAGACGGCCTCTTCGATGAGGGATCGCGTCTCCGCGCTCGGCTCCGAGCCCTCGAGGACCTCGCGCTCCACGTCGAGCGCGTTCGTACCGCTCGACACACTGCCCGACTGGATTCAGCCGTTGGCGGCCGGGCAACCCGTGACCCCGCTCACCGACGCGATCCGCGCGCTGCTGCTCGGCGGGGATCCCGGTTCTCAACCGTGGTTCGCGCTCGCCTGGTGCGCTGCGATCATCGCGGTCGGAGGCGGTGTGATCTCCTGGCGATTCCCGCGACGCTGAGCCGAGCCCGGTTCGGGAGCCGATCCCGCGAGGCTACTCTGTCTCTGCGGGGTCGGCTTCTGCGGGATCGGTCGCGGCGGGATCGGTCTCCGCGGGTTCGGTCTCCGCTGGATCCTGCTCGGCCGGTTCCTCGGAGGAGCCCCCTCCGGTCCCCGCGAGCACCGCGTCGACCTGCTCCTGCGTGTAGCCGCAGTAGTTCACGGCCTCGCTCTCCCACCGCTTCGTGAGCCGGTCCTTGCCGGCCTCGTGAGCCGCGGCCACCGTCCCCTCGTAGATCTGCCCGTCCTGAGACTCCCGGTTCACATCGGGCACCGCCTCGCAGACGTGGAACACCGAACCGCTCTTCGTCCAGTAGACGAGATCCTCTCCGGTGAGCTGCTGCACGATGTTCGTCTCCTCGGCGTACTGCTCCTGCGAGGGGGACTGGTAGGAGATGCCGAACGCGGCTGCGATGAGCAGCACGACCACGCCGACGCCACCCGCGATCGCCTTCTGCTTGCCGTCCATGTTCTTGTTCAGGAAGATCATGACGATGAGCGGCAGGAAGGCGACGAACGCCATGATCGCACCGAGCTGATTCTGCACGAAGAACCTCGCCGTATCGCGCTTCGACGCCGGATCGAGGCGGTTCGCCTGCTTCCAGCACAGCGAACCGGCGACCGACAGCACACCGGTCACGACGATGATCCCGATCAGCAGCCACATGTTGACGGGCACCTGCTTGAGCACCCAGAAGATCGCGAAGGCCTCGAGGCCGATCGCCACGATCCACGCGGCCCACGAGACCCAGCGGAGCCTTGTCGCCTTCGCCTTCGCCTCGGGGGTCGGCGTCCAGACGGGCTCATCGCCCCCGGCGCCGGATCTCGTCGATGTCGGAGCCTTCGGCTCCTCGACGCGGACGACCTTCTTCTTCGAAGCTGCTGACACCCTCTGTCCCCTTTTCTGGACGTTCCCCGCGGGGATCCTGGCACCAGCATATCCGAGCGGAGCCGGTTCCCTGCAGCTTCCGAGGCGGCCGTCGTTAGGGTGGAGGGATGCGAAAGAGGACTGCCCGCGAGACCCGCGAGACGCGCGAAAGCGCGCTGGGGAGCGGATGGATCGTCGAGGGCGGGGCCGATCTCCCGGCTTCCGCGGCGGAGCCGACGCCGGTCTCGGCCGGCGCGGATCCGGGATCGCATGACGCGCCCGCAGAACCCGTCGGCGGGATCGAGGCGGAGCTCGAGGGCACCGGGGGCCGCGCGCCGATGAGCAACGGCGCGCTCGTCGTGCTCGGAGTCTTCGGCGGTCTCTACCTGCTCTACACCTGGGGCTGGTTCGTGGTCGCTCAGGCGTACTCCGCGGTGAACGCGATCACCGCGGCCGGCAGCGGATCGATCGGCGGGGTGCTGCAGCAGATCGTGTTCTGGGCCGCTCCGCTCGCGCCCGCGCTGTGGTTCATCGCCGCGGTCATCGGCAGTCGCGGCGGCCGGACGAGACGCCTCGCCGTGCTCCTGTGCGTCGGGGCGGTTCTGCTGCTGCCCCTGCCGATGCTCATCGCGAGGGGAGGATAGCCGTGCTGAGGAACATCCTGGCCTGGGCTGCGGGGATCCTGCTCGGGGTGCTCTACCTGTACGCGATCGCGACGGCCGTCGGCAACCTGCTCGGCATGCTCGGCCTGGCCGGTGCTCTCGGAACCGGCCTGAGCGGCGCCGGCTGGTTCTGGCTCGTCTTCGGGATCGTCGCCCCCGCCGCCGTGCTCGCGCTCGCGCTGATGCTGGGGCGCCGACGCGGGGCGGGTCGGCGGATCCTGCTGCTCGCCGCGGGTGTCGCTCTCGTGGCGGTCGTGCAGATCGACCTCATGCACGTGATTCCCGAATCGTCATATTTCGCGTAGGAAGCGTCGACTCCCACGAGGGGACATAGACTGGTGACCTGCGTGTCACTCACGCAGCTTCTCTGCCGCTGACCCGAAGGATCCGCTTGATGACTGCGCCGGTCGTGCTGATCGCCGAACAACTCTCACCCGCAACCATCGCCGCGCTCGGCCCCGACTTCGAGGTCGTGCACGTCGACGGAACCGACCGCGAAGCCCTGCGCTCAGCGCTCGCGACCGCGAGTGCGGTGCTCGTTCGCTCCGCCACGCAGATGGACGCCGAAGCCATCGGCTGGGCGCCGCAGCTCAAGGTCGTCGCCCGCGCCGGAGTCGGCCTCGACAACGTCGACATCAAGGCCGCGACTCGCGCCGGCGTCATGGTGGTCAACGCGCCGACGTCCAACATCATCAGCGCCGCCGAACTCACCGTGGCGCACATCCTGGGCCTCGCCCGTCATCTGCCCCGCGCTCATGCTTCGCTCTCCGAGGGCGCCTGGAAGCGATCGGCCTTCACCGGCGTCGAGCTCTACGAGAAGACGGTCGGCATCGTCGGCCTGGGCCGCATCGGCGCACTCGTGGCGGATCGGCTGCGCGGTTTCGGCGTCGAGCTCGTCGCCTACGACCCCTACGTCACGGCGGCTCGCGCCCAGCAGCTCGGTGTGCAGCTCGTCACCCTCGAGGAGCTCGTGGAGCGCGTCGACTTCCTCACGATCCACATGCCGCGTACGCCCGAGACCCTCGGCATGATCGGCGCGGAGCAGCTCCGCGCGATGAAGGAGACCGCGTACGTCGTCAACGTCGCCCGCGGCGGACTCATCGACGAGGAGGCGCTCGCCGCCGCACTCGCGAGCGGTGAGATCGC
>JAPSIU010000020.1:0-5766 GCA_031178565.1 Leucobacter sp.
CCCGAGACCGCGAACACCGCCGTCTCGGGCGCGCTCGCCGGGTTCTGGATCGCCTACGCGATGGACGCGGCGACGAGTGCCGGCATGGCGGTGCTGTACGGAGTGATCTTCCTGGCGGTCTTCGCCGCGACACGGATCCGCCGAGCTTAACCGGAATGTTATGCGCTCCTCCGCGCAGCCCAGCGGCGGAAACTCGCGGGTGGAGGGCCCGCGATCCAGTCCCGCTATTGAGCGGGGGAGAGACCCTGTCGTCAATCGGACGAACTGGCACAGTACACTCGGATCGAGGTTTCACACAAGAAACCACCCGTTTTCAATGGAGAGATCAATGAAAATTCGATACGCGCTTCCTGCGCTCGCCGCAGCCGCAGTGCTCGCTCTGACCGGCTGCACGAACACGGAGTCCGAGGGCGGTGGCACGAACGGCTCCGAGGCCGCGGCCGGCATCGAACCGGATCAGGCCGCGGTGGATCTGCTGCCCGAAGACGTCAAGGAGTCGGGGGTGCTCCGCATCGGCACGGATGCCGCCTACCCGCCGAACGAGTACAAGGACGCCGACGGCAAGCCGGTCGGCTGGGGCGTCGAACTGGCGACCGCCGTCTCCGCGAAGCTCGGCCTCGAGCCCGAGTGGGAGATCCTCGGCTTCGACAGCATCATGCCTCGGATCGAGGAGGGCGCGCTCGACATGGGGTCGTCGTCCTTCACCGACACGGTCGAGCGCCAGCAGACGGTCGACTTCGTCAACTTCCTGAACGCCGGCACCCAGTGGGCGGCTCCCATCGGCGAGGACGTCGACCCCGATGACGCGTGCGGCCTGACCGTCGCGGTGCAGCAGGGCACGGTGCAGCACACCGAGGAGCTCCCCGCGAAGTCGGAGGCCTGCGAGGCAGCGGGCAAGCCGGCGATCGAGATCCTCCCCTTCGAGGACCAGTCGGAGGCCACGAACGCGGTCGTCGGCGGCAAGGCCGACGCCTTCTCCGCGGATCTCCCCGTGACCGGCGACGCCGTGAAGAAGCTGTCTGATCAGCTCGAGGCGGTGGGCGAGGTCTTCGACGCCGCCCCGTACGGCTTCGCGACGCCGAAGGACAGCGAGATGACCGACGCCGTGCAGGCCGCGCTCCAGTCCCTGATGGACGACGGCACATACCTCGAGATCCTCGAGAGCGCGGGCGTCGAGTCCGGAGCGCTCGACACCGCCACCGTCAACGCCGCGACCGAGTAGGCGGCGCAGAGGTCATGTCGGACGAACGCTCGACGGCTGCGGGGCCGGACGCCCCGCGGCCGGCGGACCGGTTCGAGTCGGAGCCGATCCAAGCGGTCAGGCTGCGGCACCCGTGGCGCACGGTCCTCGCCGTCGTCCTCCTGCTGCTCGCCGCGCTCTTCATCTACGATGCGGCTTTCAATCGGCCCGTGTACTCGTGGGGCGAGGTCGGCAAGTACCTCTTCGACGTGCGGGTGCTCTCGGCCGTGGGGTACACGCTGCAGCTCACCGTGTACTCGATGGTCATCGCGATCGTGCTGGGCGTCACGCTCGCGGTCATGCGGCTCTCGCCGAACCCCGTCGTGAAGTCCGTGGCCTGGGTGTACCTGTGGCTCTTCCGCGGAACCCCGGTCTACGTGCAGCTGGTGTTCTGGGGCCTCATCGGCGTGATCTACAAGACGATCGACATCGGGATCCCGTTCACCGAGCCGTGGGTGTCCTTCAACACGCAGGACCTGCTGAGCTACTTCGTGCTGGCGATCATCGGTCTCGCGCTCAACGAGGCCGCCTACATGGCCGAGATCGTGCGCGCCGGTCTGCTGTCGGTGGACAAGGGTCAGGAGGAGGCCTCGGTCGCGCTCGGCCTGGGGTGGTGGCACACCATGACCAGGGTCGTTCTGCCGCAAGCGATGCGCGTCATCATCCCGCCGACGGGCAACGAGGTCATCTCGATGCTGAAGACCACGTCGCTCGTGACGGCGGTGCCGTTCACGCTCGAGCTGTACACGCGCACCCGCGACATCGCGGCCGTCACCTACAAGCCGGTGCCGATGCTGATCGTCGCCTCGGCCTGGTACCTGGTGGTGACCTCGATCCTGATGGTCGGCCAGTACTACCTCGAGAAGCACTTCGCCAAGGGCGTCGGGCAGCGGCCCGACGTGATGAGGCCCACCGTCGAGACCGGAGCGGTCGGTGTGGTGGGCGGAGCGGGCGGTCTCTACCCGACAGTGACCGAACCCGACGGAAGCACCCGTATCGTGCCGCCGCACGCCGGCCCCGGAGAGGGATCACGATGAACACGCACGCGACCGACGTTCCCATGGTGAGGGCCGAGGGCGTTTCGAAGTCCTACGGCTCCAACCTCGTGCTCAAGTCCATCTCCCTGGAGGTGCAGCGCGGAGAGGTGCTCTGCCTCGTGGGCCCCTCGGGATCCGGCAAGTCGACCTTCCTCCGCTGCATCAACCACCTCGAGACCGTGAACGCGGGGCGGCTGTTCGTCGACGGCGAGATCGTCGGCTATCGGCAGAAGGACGACAAGCTCTACGAGATGCACGCCCACGAGGCGGCGAAGCAGCGCCGTGACATCGGCATGGTCTTCCAGCGCTTCAACCTGTTCCCGCACATGACCGCGCTCGAGAACGTGATGCTCGCCCCCTCGCTGCTGAAGAAGGGCGGCCGGGCGGCGCTCAAGGCCCGCTCGTTGGAGCTGCTCGCCCGCGTCGGGCTCGCCGATCGCTACGACTACTACCCGGCCCACCTCTCGGGCGGGCAGCAGCAGCGCGTCGCGATCGCGCGAGCGCTCGCCATGGAACCGAAGCTCATGCTCTTCGACGAGCCGACGTCCGCGCTCGACCCGGAGCTCGTGGGCGAGGTGCTCGACGTGATGAAGGGTCTCGCGGAGAGCGGCATGACGATGATCGTCGTGACGCACGAGATGGGCTTCGCGCGAGAGGTCGCCGACGTGCTCGCGTTCATGGACGGAGGTGTGGTGGTGGAGGCCGGCGATCCCGCCGAGGTGCTCTCGAACCCGCAGCGGGAGCGCACCCGGGCCTTCCTCTCCAAGGTGCTGTAGGCGACGCGGGTCGGGTCGGCGCGGGTCGGAGCTCCTGGTTCCGGGCGTTCTCCCGCTACGCGTTGACCCCGAGGTCCTGCTTGATCTTGGTCGTGGAGACCCCCTCGGTGCGGTCGAGGTAGACCACTTCGCAGTAGTCCCGCAGCACCTCGAAGCGGGGGTCGCCCTCCCAGTCGCCGCCCATCACCACCGTGTCGATCTCGTACTTCTGCACGTCGCGGATCTTCTGGTCCCAGGACTGCTCGGGGATCACGAGGTCGACGTAGCGCACGGCCTCGAGCATGTTCTTGCGGGTCTCGAAGTCGTGGTAGGTCTTCTTGCCCTTGCCGGCGTTGAACTCCTCCGTCGACGCCGCCACCACGAGGTAGTCCCCGAGGCTCCGGGCGCGCCGCAGCAGACGGATGTGTCCCCAGTGCAGGAGGTCGAAGGTGCCGTAGGTCAGGATCCGCTTCATTCCTCCATAGTAAGGTCCGCGCGATCAGAGTGAGATCCGCGCGATGCCTGCGCTCTGCGGGAGCACCTCCGGCGCGCGCCGCCCCTTCTCACGAACCGCGCGCGAGCGTAGGCTGTTGAGTGAGGGCCCCGAGTCCGTGCGGCCCGCGAGCAAGGGAGCGCATGATGCAGACCAACGGCGAGCACCGGATCAGGGATCACGAGTCGGATCCCGCGCACAACGCCGAGCTGGGCCACGAGTGGGTGGACGAGGGCGGCGCCTCGCACCTCGGACCGGCTACGCACATCGAGTCGGGGCACGCGGTCCGCGGCGAGGACGAGGCTGCCACGGTCGAGGCGCCCGAGACGGGAACCACTGGAACCACCGGAGTCGCGGGAACCACCGGAACCGCGGGATCCGGCGTGTCGGGATCCGACCCCGCCGAGTAGGCGGGTCAGAGCAAGCGGGTCGGAGCAGCCGGGTCAGCCGAGCAGGAGCATCGCGCCGGCCACCGCGGAGACGAGCGCGATGACCAGGGCGACCCCGATGAGCACCGCGTGCACCCTGAGGAACCGGGTCGGGCGGCCCTGCTCGTCGCGCGCGCGGGGATCCTTCGCGACGCGGGACCAGAACCGGGGCCAGACGATCAGGTTGTACAGGGCGTTGACGAGCAGCAGGATTCCCGCGAAGACGAGCATGCCTCCAGCCTAGGGCTCGACGGACGCGGACGCGCGCGAGCCGGCGATCCCGCACACGAGCTCCCCGACGGCTGCGATCACGAGCAGCATCAGGATCGCCGACCACGCGACTCCGAGCTGCGCGAGCGTTCCGAGGAGCAGCGGTCCGGCCGCGGCCACGGCGTACCCGATGCCCTGGCTGATCGCGGAGAATGAGGCCGTCTGGGCGATGCTGGGTGCGGTGAAGACGATGAGCGCGATCGCGAGGCCGAAGGCCGCGCTCTGAGCGAGACCGAGCACCGCCACCATGACGGGAGCGAGCACGAGCGGCCCGAGGGCGAGGCCGGCGAGGCCGAGCGCGGAGGTCCCCGCGACGCCGACGATGAGCTTCGTGCGCAGGTGCCTCCGCGCGGCGAGCGAGGGCGCCAGCAGCGAGGCGGGCAGCCCGGCGACGCTCATCCAGGCGAGCAGGAGCCCGGCCTGCGCGGGATCCATGCCCCGGTCGAGCGCGATCGTGGGGAGCCAGGCGGTGAGGGAGAAGTAGATGAGCGCCTGGCAGCCGAAGAACCCCGTGACGGGCCAGAGTCCGCGGGCGCGGAGGATCGACTCGCGCGGTCGCTCGCCCGCCCTCCCGCCGGGCGGTCCCCCGCCGCGGAGCCGCGAACCGAGGGAGAGCGAGAGCCCGAACGCGATGAGCAGCGGGATCGCCCAGGCCGTGAGCGCGAGGGATGCGCGGTCGTCGAGCGCGTGGAGGAGCGGGACCGCGAGCGCCGCTCCCGCGGCTGCGCTGATCCCGAACGAGGTCGTGTACACGCCGGTCCAGAACCCGCCGCGCTCGGGCAGCGAGCGGCGGATGATCTGCGGGGCGAGGATCCCGAGCAGTGCGATGGCGGCGCCGATGACGACGGTTCCGGAGAACAGCAGCGGAGCGGTGAGGGGGCGGATCAGCGTCGCGAGCGCGAGCGCGGCGAGCAGGATCGAGATGGTGCGCTCGAGGCCGAAGCGGCCGACGAGCACCGGCGCGAGGGGAGAGGCGATGCCGAAGAGCAGGACGGGTATGGCGCTCAGAACGGCGAGACCCGAGGCCGAGAGGCCGTAGGCCGCGCCGATCTCGCCGAGCAGCGGTGAGACGGAGGTGATGGGAAAGCGGACGCTGAGGCCGACGGCGAGGATGAGGATGCCGGCGGCGACCCCTTGGCGCCGCTCAGGGCCGCTCATCGAGCAACTGCTCCTGCTGCTCGAGCACACCGATGGCGGCGGCCTGGGCCGCGTCGGGGTCTCCGTCGGCGATGGCCCGGTAGAGGGAGTCGTGCATGTCCGCGCGATCGGGGTCGCTTCCCTGTGCGAGGCAGGACGCGTCGGTGACCGACTCCCGGAGCGAGCCGTCGAAGCTGGCGTAGATGTCGGCGAGGAGGCGGTTGCCCGATGCCCGGGCGATGCCGAGGTGGTAGGCGACGTCGGCCTCGGCGAACGCGGGGGTGTCGCTCGCGGCGATGGCCGCGCTGCGACCCGCCAGGGTAAGGGCGAAGCGCTTAACGCGGCGATCCGGCACATCCGCTCCGGGGCGCTTGGCGCCTACACCGATCCCTCGGATGTCGTCGTC
>JAPSIU010000020.1:5776-19489 GCA_031178565.1 Leucobacter sp.
GATCGCCTTCGCCTCCGCCACGCAGCTGCTCGGCGAGGAACTCGAGGTCCTCCGCGGTGCGGAACTCGGCCGCCTCGCGCGCCGCGAGCGCGTCGAGTGCGCGGCGGACGCGGATCACCTCCAGGCTGTCCGCCGAGTGGAGCGCTCGCCGCAGCGCCACCTGGGTCGCGTCGGTGGCGACGACGTACGTGCCGTCTCCCTGCCGGGTCTCGAGGAGTCCGAGCTGCACGAGCGAGCGGACGGCCTCGCGCACCGACGGACGGCTGACGCCGAGTGTGACGGTGAGCTCGGCCTCGGACGGGATCCGGTCGCCGACGGCCCAGCGTTCGTCGCTGATCTCTCGCTTCAGCTCCTCGACGACCGTGTCGACCAGTGAGCGCCGTTGAATGTGTCGCACGTGTAACATCCTTGCAGTCTCGACTACTTGTATGGTTATCATATGTCTGATGAGTCGCTCCGCGCCAGACCGGCGAGGCGGCGACACCCGAGAAAGGTTCCCCGATGACGGCGATCCCAGCCCCCCGAGTGCTCGCGACACCCGGCCTCGTCGACGCGCACATCCACCCCGACAAGACCTCCTGGGGTCGACCGTGGATGTCGCGCCGGCCCGCCGCGACACTCGGGGACCTCATCGCGAACGACCGCGCGACGCAGTTCTCCTACGAGGAGAGCGTCGAGGAGCGCGCGTACGCGCTCCTGTCCCACGCGCTCCGGAACGGCACACTCGCGATGCGGGCGCACGTCGACGTCTCGAGCGAGCTCGGCACGGCGAACGTCGAGGGCGTGCGCGCCGCGGCCGAGCGGCTCGCCCCGTTCCTCACCGTGCAGATCGTCGCCTTCCCCCAGTTCGGGCTGCTCACGAACCCCGGAACCCTCGAGGTCATGGCCGCGGCGCTCGACGCGGGCGCGGACCTCGTCGGCGGAATCGACCCCGGCGGTCTCGAGGGCGATCTGCACGGGCACCTGGATGCGATCTTCGGCCTCGCCGACCGGGCCGGCCGCGACCTCGACATCCACCTCCACGACGGCGGCGAGGACGGTCTCGCGCAGATCCGCGAGATCGCGCGCCGGACGGTCGCGGGCGGACGTCAGGGCCGCGTCACGATCGGGCACGCCTTCGCGCTGTGCGACGCGTCGCTCCCGAGCCTCGGGGAGACGCTCGACCGCGTCGCCGAGGCGGGCATCTGGATCGCCACCTGCGCCCTCGGCCCCGATCCCGTCCCCGACATCGACCGTCTCGAGCGCCACGGCGTCAGGCTCGCCGCGGGATCCGACGGGGTCCGCGATGCGTGGAGCCCGTTCGGCACCGGCAGCATGGTCGACCGGGCGCACCTGCTCGCGTACCGCACGGGCGCCATCACGGACGCCGAACTCGAGCGGGCCTTCCGGCTGGCCTCAACCGCCGGCGGCGAACTGCTCGGCATTCCCGAGCTCGCCGAGTGGGCGGGGCCCGACGGGGACACCCGGCTCGAGTTCCACGCCGAGAGCCTCGCGCAGCTCGTCGTGGACCGCCCTGCCCCGAGCCGCGTGATCCGCGGCGCGCGACAGCTCTGAACCCGCCCGAGACTCTCCACAACTGCATGAAACGGAACGAAGGAGTACCCGTGTCCACACGATCAATCACCCTGGCCGGCGCCGTCGCAGCAGCGGCGCTGACGCTGACCGCATGTGCGGGCGGAGGCGGAGGAGCAGGCGGCGAGGGGGCGGCGACGCTCGACGTCGACCTCGGCAACCTCGCCACCACCACCGACCCCGGCACGCAACCCGTCGACGAGGTGACCTGGAACCTCCCCTACGAGCCCCTGTCGCTCGACCCGATGCTCACGTTCAACTACGCCGAGAACACGGTCGACGCGAACCTCTGCGAGGGCCTCACGCGGATCACCCCCGACCTGACGGTCGAGAACGCCCTGGCGGAGTCCGTCGAGGCGCCCGACGACCGGACGTACGTGTACACCCTGCGATCCGACGCGACCTTCTGGGACGGAAACCCCGTGACCGCCGACGACGTCGTGTTCTCGCTCGGCCGCCAGGTCGGGCCGGACTCGCCCACGTACTGGGCCGACTACTTCCTCAACGTGCAGTCGGTCGAGAAGACTGGCGACCGCCAGGTGACCGTGCGGCTCACCCAACCCGACGCGCTCTTCGAGCAGGCCATGTCGAGCGCCGCCGGCGCCATCGTCTCGAAGGCCGCCGCGGAGGCCGCGGGCGAGCAGTTCGGCACGCCGCAGGGCGGGCTCATGTGCAGCGGTCCCTTCCAGCTCGAGAGCTGGGAGCCCGGCAAGGCCATCAACCTCGTGAAGAACGAGAACTACTGGGACGACGAGCTGATCCCGAAGGTCGAGCGGCTCAGCTTCAGCTTCATCGCGGACGAGTCGACGGCGATCAACGCGCTCCGCTCGGGCGACGTCGACGGGCAGTACTTCTACCTGCCGCCCGCGGGCCTCGGGCAGATCGAGGGCAGCGACGCGACGACGACCTACGGCGAGTCCTATATCTTCTGGACGCTGCGCGCGCTCCAGGAGACGGGCACGTTCTCGAAGCCCGAGGTGCGTCAGGCGCTCCTCGCCGCGATCGACCGCAAGGCCATCGCCGACGTCGTCTTCCAGGGCGCGGCGATCCCGTCGCCCGTGCTCGCCGGCCCCGGCTACTACGGCGACGACGAGGCCGGCGCCCTCTACCAGGAAGCCTACGACGGCTACGACGTGAAGCCCGACATCGAGCGGGCGAAAGAGCTGCTCGCGGAGGCGGGCGACGTCTCGGAGCCGATCGTGATCGGCGTGCAGGGATCCTCCGCCGTGCACGAGCAGACGGCGAACCTCATCCAGGCGGCCGGCGAGTCGATCGGCCTCACGATCGAGACCAAGGTGATCCCGGTCGAGCAGTTCGGCAACATCTACTTCGACCCCGCCGCTCGCGAGGGGCTCGACGGCTTCTTCACCACGTACTACGGCAACATGTCGGATCCGCTCGACGTGTACTCGGTGTTCACGCCGGGCGGCACGAACAACTTCACCAACTACGAGGAGGCCGGCGAAGAGATCCTGCAGGCGCGGCAGACGCTCGACCCCGTGGAGCGCGCGAAGCTCACGATCGCCGCGCAGGAGGAGGTCACTCGGGATCTCCCCTGGATCCCGCTCAACGATCTGCCGGTGATCCTGGTGCAGAACGGCGCGATCTCGGGGGCGACGGCCTCGTCCGCGTACCTCGGGTACCCGTGGGCGGCGACCATCGGCGGCGTGGAGTAGCACTCGTGTCCATCCCCTCCTTCCTCATCCGGCGCACGGGCGGCCTGCTGCTCGTGCTCCTGGTGACCTCGTTCGTGGTCTTCGGGCTGATGTACCTCGCCCCGGGCAGCCCGCTGAGCTTCGTGCTCGGGCCCCGGGGCGGGACCGAGGAGCAGATCGCGCGGGTCACGGAGCAGTACCGCCTCGACGACCCGTTCCTCATCCGCTACTTCGGCTGGGTCGGCGATGTCGTCAGGGGGGACCTCGGCGACTCGATCGTCTACCGCCAGGGCGTCTCCGACCTCATCGGCGGGCGCATCGGCACGACGGTCGCTCTCATCGCGCTCGCCACGATCCTCATCGCGATCGTGGGGATCGGCCTCGGCCTGCTCGCGTCGCTCAAGGGCGGCTGGACCGACCAGGTCGTGACGACCGTCGCGACGCTCGGCCTCGCGACCCCCACCTTCGTCATCGGTGTCGCGCTCATCAGCCTGTTCGCGGTCGGCCTCGGCTGGTTCCCGACGAACGGCAGCGGCGGGGGAGGGCTCGACACGCTGGTGCACCTGATCCTGCCGGCGATCGCCCTCGCGGTCGCGAGTGCCGCGTACCTGGCCCGGATCACGCGGGCGTCGGTGCTCGAGGAGGAGGGGCGAGAGCACGTGCAGACCGCCGTCGCCCGCGGCCTGCGCCCCGGGCTCATCATCCGGCGGCACGTGCTCCGCAACGCCCTCATTCCGATCACGACCGTGATGGGCCTCACGATCGCGACCTTGATCGCTGGCGCCGTCGTGGTGGAGAACGTGTTCGCGCTCGACGGCCTGGGATCCCTCCTCGTGCGGGCGATCCTGCAGCGCGACTTCGCGGTCGTGCAGGCCGTGATCCTGGTGCTCGTCGTCGCCTTCGTCGTCGTCAACGCGATCGTGGACTTCCTGTACACCCTCATCGACCCGCGCATCCAGCTGGGGAGCAAGCAATGACCGCGCCGAGCACCACGCAGATCGCCCTCTCCCGAGCGTCGATGCAGGATCCTGGCCGCCTCACCCGCCTCGTGCGCAAACTCGGCGTCTCGGGGGTCATCGCCGTGGCGGTCTTCGCGATATTCGTGTTCGCGGCCGTCTTCGCGCCGTGGGTCGCTCCCTACGATCCGTCCTACCCGGATCTGCTCGCGTCGCTCTCGGGGCCGAGCGCCCAGCACCTCCTCGGCGCCGACGCCCTCGGCCGAGACTTGCTCTCCAGGCTCATCTGGGGTGCGCGGATCACCCTGCTCGGGCCGACGCTCGTGATCCTCGTCTCGACCGTGATCGGCACGATCCTCGCCCTCGTCGCCGCTTGGAACCGGGGCCGGGTCGACACCGCGATCTCCTGGGTGCTCGACGTGCTGTTCGCCGTTCCCGGGATCGTGTTCGGCCTCATCGCGGTCGCGATCTTCGGCCCGAACCTCATGACCGTGGTGGCCGGCCTCTCCATCGGCTACATCCCCTACGTCGCCCGGGTCGTGCGGGGTGCGGCCCTCCGGGAGCGCGGCATGCCGTACGTGCAGGCGGCCTGGCTGCAGGGGCAGTCGGGCATCGGGGTCAGCCTGCGGCAGATCCTGCCGAACGTGCAGCCCATCGTCGTCGCGCAGGCCGTGTCCTCGCTCGGCTTCGCCGTCATCGACCTCGCCGCGGTGTCCTTCCTCGGCCTCGGCGTGCAGCCGCCCACCGCCGACCTCGGCCTCATGGTGAAGAGCGGCTTCGACTCGGTGCTGCGCGGTCATCCGGCGGAAGCCGTCAGCGCGGGCCTCGCGATCGTGCTGATCGTGTGGAGCATCACCGTCATCGGCGACCGTCTCGCCTCGAACGCAAGGAGCATCCGATGAGCGCGCCGCTGCTCGAGATCGAGGATCTGCACGCGAGTCTCGTCACCCGCACCCGCCGGCTCGATCTGCTGAACGGGGTCGGCCTCACCCTCGACCGCGGGGAGGCGCTCGGCCTCGTGGGCGAGTCGGGATCCGGGAAGTCGCTGACGACCCGCGCGGTCATGCGGATGCTCGACAAGGGTTTCCGCACGAGCGGGGATATCCGATTCGAGGGCGAGTCCGTGCTCGGGATGGGACGCGAGCGCCTCCGCCAGTACCGGGCGAAGGACGTCGGGATGATCTTCCAGGATCCCCGCGCCCACGTGAACCCCGTGCACACCGTCGGCGACTTCCTGACCGAGGCGCTCGTGCGGGATCGCGGCGTCCCGCGGGACGAGGTGGAGCGGCGGGCCGTGCAACTGCTCGACGAGGTCGGCGTGCGCCGCCCGGAGAACCGCCTCCGGCAGTACCCGCACGAGCTCTCGGGAGGTCTGCTGCAGCGCGTGATGATCGCCAGCGTGCTCCTCGCGGAGCCGAAGCTGATCCTCGCCGACGAGCCGACGACCGCTCTCGACGTCACCGCGCAGTCCGACGTGATGGCGATCCTCGACGAGCAGCGCAGGGCGCGCGGACTGTCCCTGCTGTTCATCACCCACGATCTTGAGCTCGCGAACGCCTGCTGCGACCGCCTCGCGGTGATGTACGCGGGCGAGATCGTGGAGCAGGGCGCCGACGTGTACGACGCGCCGACGCACCCGTACACCGTGGAGCTCATGGGAGCGCGGCCGAGCATCGAGGAGCGGCTCGACCGGCTCCCCGTGCTGGAGTACAACTTCGAACTGCACCAGGAACTGAAGGCGAGGTCGCAGCGATGACCGGTATCTCGGCGACCACGGAGCCGCTCATCCGGGTGAGCGGTCTGCGCAAGGTCTTCCCCGCCCCGCGCGGGACGAAGGCGGAGGACGTCGTCGCGGTCGACGGCGTCTCGTTCGAGCTGTTCCCGGACGAGTGCCTCGCGATCGTCGGGGAGTCGGGATCGGGCAAGACGACGGTCGCACGGATGATCGTCGGACTCGAGACGATTACGGACGGCACCGTGACCTTCGCGGGCGAGGATCGCTCGCGGGCCGCGAAGCAGCTGCGGGACCGCCGGATCCGCGCTCGCGAAGCGCAGTACGTGTTCCAGGATCCCTACTCCTCGCTCAACGGACGGCAGCGCATCGGCGACGTGATCCTCAGCAATCTGCGGCTGCACGCGGTGGACAGGCCCGGCGCGAAGGAGCTGCAGCGCCGCGCGCAGGAGATCCTCGACTCGGTGGGGCTGCCGCAGCTCTTCCTCGACCGGTTCCCCCGGGAGCTCTCCGGCGGCCAGCGCCAGCGCGTGGCGATCGCCCGGGCGCTCGCCGCCGACCCGCGGGTGATCGTGCTCGATGAGGCGGTGGCCGCGCTCGACGTGTCGATCCAGGCGCAGATCCTGAACCTGCTGGCCGACATCAAGGCCGAGCGGAGGGTGAGCTACCTGTTCATCTCGCACGACCTCGCGGTGGTCAACCAGATCTCGGACCGCATGATCGTGATGGAGAACGGCGAGGTGGTCGACGCGGGCGCGACGGCGGAGCTGCTGGCGAACCCCGAGCACCCGTACACGCGCGCGCTGCGTGCCGCGGTGCCCGGGCCGGGCTGGAAGCCGGTGCGGCGCGAGAAGCTCGTGTCATGAGCGCGGTTCCCCCGCCGCCCCGCGCGAGCGCGGCGAGTCGCGGGATCCGCACCCCTGGCTCCGCCGGACCGACCGCGGTCCGGGCCGATTACGCCATCGCCTTCGACGAGCGTCGCGGCCGCCTCGTCGAGCTGCGGGACGCCGTGGTCCTCGTGCGCGGCGACCGGATCGCGGCGGTCGCGTCCGGAGCCGACGGGGGAGCGCTCGCGGCACGCGCGGACGAGGTGATCGACCTGGGGGAGAGCCTCCTGATGCCGGGTCTCATCGACCTCGAGGGGCTCGTCGACATCGACCATCTGCTGCTCGACTCCTGGTGGAGCCCCGAGCACGAGGCGCGGCTCGAGTGGTCGGCGTCGTACGCGGAGACCCCGCGGGAGGTGCTCGAGCCGGGGGAGCGCAGCACGCTGCGCCGGTACGGGCTCGTGCAGCTGATCCTGCACGGGATCACGAGCGCGATGCCGATCTCGTCCGAGATCCACGGAGCCTGGGCGGAGACGCACGACGACCTGCTCGATACCGCGCGCACGGCGAGCGAGCTCGGGATCCGGGTGTTCCTCGGCCCCTCCTACCGCTCGGGCGTGCACGTGACGCGGCCCGACGGCTCGGCCGGGATCCACTGGGACGAGGCGAAGGGGGAGGCGGCGTTCGCCGGCGCCGTCCGCTTCCTCGACACCGTGGATGAGCTCGACGATCCGCTCGTGACGGGTGTGCTCGTGCCGTGCCGCATCGAGACCGTGAGCGACGCGCTGCTCGCCGCCACCGCGGAGATCTCGGCCTCGCGCGGCGCCCTGGTCCGGGTGCACGCGACGCAGGGACTCGAGTCGGAGATCGGGATCCTGGCTGCCGAGCGCGGCACGACCCCGCTCGGGCTCCTGCAGCGCACCGGACTCCTGAACGAGCGGCTGATCCTCGCTCACGGCGTGTACCTCGACGTCCACCCCGACGTGCACGGCGAGGATCGCGGGGACCTCGCGGCGCTCGCCGCGGTCGGCGCGACGGTCGTGCACTGCCCGCTCACGAACGCGCGCTACGCGTTCTGGCTCGAGCGGCTGTCGGAGTACCTCGAGGCCGGCGTGAACATCGCGCTGGGCACCGACTCGTTCCCGCCCGATCTCATCCGTGCGATCGATGCCGGGGTGCAGCTGTCCAAAGCGCAGCACGGGGACCTCGGCCGAGGACTGCTGGCGGAATACGTGGAGGCGGCGACGCTCGGCGGGGCACGGGCGCTCAAGCGGCCGGATCTCGGCCGGATCGCAGCCGGCGCTGCGGCGGATCTCGCGGCCTTCTCACTCGCGGACCTGCGTACCGGCGCGATCGACGACCCCCTGCGCACGCTCGTGCTCGCCGGGACGGGACGGGACGCGCACTTCAGCATGGTGGCGGGGCGCGTGGTGATGCGCGACGGCGAGATCCCGGGGCTCGACGTGCCGGCGCTGCGGAGGGAGGGTCAGCGGATCTTCGAGAAGCTGCGCGCCGCCTACACCGAGCGGGACGCCCTCGCCGGCCCGGACGGGTCGAGCGTCGAGGAGCTGTTCCCGCCCGTGTTCCCGCGGGGCTGACTCCGGCGGTGCGGAGAGGGATCGCTGTGCGGCGCTAGGCTGAGGACATGAGCGAGTACCGGCACCTGGTGCGCAAGTGGGTGAAGCCCGAGGACCTCAATCAGCACGGTGCGCTCTTCGGCGGGCGGCTGCTGCAGTGGGTCGACGAGGAGGCCGCCATCATCGCGGTCGCCCAGCTCGGCACCACGAGCGTCGTGACGCGGTACATGTCGGAGATCGACTTCGTGGCGCGGGCGGATCGCGGCGACCTGCTCGAGCTCGAGTACTGGGTCAGCGGCTTCGGGCGGACCTCGATCGCACTCCGCTGCCGCGTCGAGAACGCCGTGACGGGCCAGGAGGTGCTGACCCTCGAGCGCATCGTGTTCGTCGCCGTCGACGAGTCCGGCCGCGCGATCGAGCACGGCCGGACCGAGTCGACCGGCGGTACAGAGCGTCTGCGCGCGGAGGAGCTCACGGATCCCGTCGCCCCCGCACCGCGCGCTCGGGGATGACGACCAGCCCTCGACTGCCGTAGGACGTGCTCATGAGCGCGTCGATCCACTCGCGGGACAGGGGGCCGGGATCGCCGCCGGAGAACTCGAATCCGAGCGGGATGCCGGGGGATATCCAGAGGGCCATCGAGCCGTTCTTCCTGATCCCGTCGTACGTCCATGTGAGGAAGAACGACTCCTGCTTGCGAAGCTTGAGCGTCACGACGACCCTGATGTGCTCGAGGGTCCTGTCATCGAATTCGAACTCCGTCGATCGTCCGTAGATGAGAGTACCCAACACCCAGCCTTGAATCGCGCGCTACCGGAGCGGCAGCGGGATGCGTGCGTCCGGGCGCTTGTCCTCGGAACCCGCGGGCTCCGGCCGGGACACCCCTGGCTGATCGAATCTAGCAACGGGGCCTACCACCCGTGGGGGTGTACTTTTCAGGCTCCTGCTCCACTACGATTCGGCGCCGGGCGGGCCCCGCTGCGGGCTCGGGAGGGGGCTTGGGAGCGGCCGCGGAAAGGACCCGGCAGGGGCCCGCGGGATGCTACTCCGAGGCGTCGCCCGGAGGGAGCATGCCGTGCTCGAGACCCCATCGGACGGCTTGAGAGCGTCGTTCGACCCCCATCTTGCGGTACGCCGAGCGGATGTAGGACTTCAGCGAGTTCACGGTGATGTAGCTCCGGGCGGCGATCTCCGCGTTCGTGTAGCCCTGAGTGATCAGCGCGATCATCTCGGCCTCGCGCGCGCTCAGCCCCTCGCGCTGCCCGGGCCACGCGCCCGCGGTCGGAGGGTCATTCCCGGGGCCGTCCTGGCTCACCGGGACGACGACCTCTCCGGCGCCGACGCGCTCGAGGGCGTCCACCAGCTCGGCGGCGCTCAGCGACTTGTCGAGATAGCCGCGGCATCCCTTCTCGAGCGCCGTCGCGACGAGCCTCTCCTGCGTGTTCCACGTGTAGATCGCGACGGCTCCCGCCGAGGGATCGGCGACGACCTCGTCGATCTCGTCCTGGTCGGCCTGGACCTGGCCGAAGGTGTCGTAGAGGGTGACGTCGGCCTCGCGGGTCCCGGTTCCCCCCGCGTCGACCTCGACGACGTCGACGCGGTCCGAGTACGGCTGCAGCATGGAGCGGAGCCCCTCGACGACGAGTTCGTAGTCGTTGAGGAGCCGCACGCGCAGCGGCGGTCGTGTCTGCGCCATCAGTCGACGTGCGCCGCGACGGGCTGCAGGTCGTAGGTGACCCAGGGCGTCTGCTTCGCGACGCGGTCGTAGAGGCTGCGCGCCGTCGTGTTGCTCTCCGCCGTGATCCAGCGCACGAGCGAGGCGCCCTCGTCGTGGGCGATCTCGGCGAGGCGGTGCAGGATCGCGGATCCCGCACCGCTCCCTCGCGCCTCGGGCGCGGTGAACAGGTCGTCCAGGTAGAGGCCGTGCCCGCCGTCGATGGGCCGCGCGAAGCGCCGGAAGTGGCCGATCCCGAGCAGCTGCCCGTCGCACTCGGCGACGAGCCCGCGGCTCTCGTGCGCCGGGTCCATCAGCCAGCCCCAGACGGTCTCGAACACGGACGGGTCGTGCGGCTTCGCGTAGAAGTCCCGGTAGCCGCGGTAGAGGGCGGCCCACGCCTCGTGGTCGCCCTCGGCGACCGGGCGCACGGCGACCGCGCGCGCTGATGGCGCGCTCACGACAGCCGCTCCACCTCGACGAAGACGATGGGCGCCGGCGAGGTGCGGTTCTCCACGCGGTGCTCGGAGCCGGCGGGGCGCGTGTAGCTCTGCCCCACGGTCAGCTCGGCGACGATCTCGCTGCCGTCGGCGTTCGTGACGTGCATCGTGTCGCTCACGAGCGGCACCACGACGTACTCGTGGTCGTGCCGATGCAGCGGGATGACCCCGCCCGGCTCGATGGTCCACCTGGTGACGCGGAAGTGCTCGTTCTCGAGCTGTACCTCGCCGTGCGATCCCGTGCTCATGACCCTCCTTGTCCGATGTGTCCGTCACTCGGCTGCTCCGTCGATCGGCTGCTCCGTCGCTCTCGATCCTCAGCCTAGCCGCATGATCGGGTCAGCGCTCCCGGAGCTCCGCGTCTACGCCCGCAGCGCGTCGGGAAGCGCGAGGGGCGGTCCGAGCAGCAGCTCCCGAAGGCGATGGGTGTTCTCGGCGCGTGCGGCCGCGTGCTCAGTCGCTTCGCCGTTGTGGTAACCCCAGCCGACGATGACGGTCGGGATCCCGTGCTCGGCGGCTCCTTCGAGATCGTGCACGCGATCCCCGACCATGACGGGGCGGGAGAGGTCGACGCCGATCCCGCCGAGCCGCCGCAGCGCCTCCTCGATGACGTCCGCCTTCCGGGTGCGCCCTGCGGCCTCGTCCGCGCCCGTCCGCGTGAGGAAGTAGTGCGAGAGCTCGAAGTGGTCGAGCACGCTGTGCACCTGGTGCTCGCCCTTCGAGCTGGCGACCGCCATCGGGAATCCCTCCGCGGAGAGTTCCGCGAGCAGCGGCGCGACACCTCGGTACACCGCGGATCGACGGCCGGGCCCCTGCAACTGGGCGATCGCCCGCTGCGCCTCGACCGTCTCCCTGGCTTTCGCCGGAGGCATCCCGAGCACCTCGATGAAGCCCTCGTAGAGCGGTGGGCCGATGAGGCGCTGCAGCTCGTACAGGGGCGGCACCGGCCAGCCGACGATCCTGAGAGCCTTCGAGATGCGCTGCGTGATCTCGCCGCCGGAGTCGGTGATCGTGCCGTCGAGATCCCAGAGGATCGCGCTCCAGCGGTCGAGGCTGACCGCGTCCGCGGGCCCGCCCGCGGTCGATGCCGAGAGGCGGGTCGTCTCCTCGGGCAGCCCCGAGAGCAGCAGCGCGGGATCGGCCCCCGTGTCGTACGGTTCCGACATCAGCGCATGCTCTCGAGCGTCTCCGCGGTGATCGGGTCGTCACCCGCAGCGAGCGAGATGTACTTGCGCAGGATCACGAGCGACGAGGAGGACTTGTCGAACTCCGCGGCGACGAAGCGGTCCGATCCGATGAGCGCGAGCGCCTCCTTCGCGATCATGACGGCGCCCTTGAGCTGGTCGCGCTGGTTCGCCGGCACGGCCGCGCGGAGCTCGTCCATCGACGTGAAGAGCGGCAGCACGAGCTGGCCCTTGGTCGAGCGGATCGTGCGGACCCGCGGCCCGCGCTTCGGAGACGTCCCGGTCACGTCGATGACGAGGTAGCCCTCGCGGAGCGACGTGAGGAACGCGGCGAGGTGCTCGTAGTCGGGCGTCTCCTGCAGCGCCTTCAGCGCTGTGCGGACCCCCTCGTTCGCGTAGTCGGCGTGCACGTCCTCTGGAATCTGCGCTTGGACCATGCGTCTAGCCTATGGTGCCGACGGTCGGGTCCCACCATGCATGGCAGCGGCCGCTCGCGGGTGCACCGGTGCGGGTTGCGGCCTGTCGAAGCCGCACGAGCGCACCCGCGAACGGGTGGGGCAGCGCGGGGCGAGGCGAGGCAGCGGGGCGGGGCGGTGGGGCAGCGGGGCGGGGCAGAGCGGGGCGACGCGGGATCCTCACTCCTCGCCGATGCCGCGGGCCGCGAGCGCCTCGCCCGTCAGCTGCGCGTGGGCGACCGTGCGCAGTACGAGCGGCACGACCCTGGCGCGCGGATCCCGCTCGAGGCCGCGGGCGCGCGCCGCCTCCTGCGTCTCGCGGGCGATGCCGAGGATGCTCGGGATCGCGCGGATCACGAGCGAGAAGGCCAGAGCCGCGCGCTCCGGCTCGGCTCCGAAGCGCCGCAGCGGGCCGAGTGTCCACGCGATCGTGCCGAGCATGTCCTCGACGGCGGTGCTCGCGGTGACCGCGCTCGCCGCGAGGACCAGAGAGAAGAGGTCGCCGACCACCTCGAAGCCGCGCGCCCAGCCGCGCGCCCAGGCCTCCGCGTCGGGCCAGGAGCCGGCGCCGGACCAGGGGAAGACCGGCTGCGACGCCACCGATCCCGCGGCGTCTGCTGTTCCTGCTGCATCTGCTGCGAACGCGGCGCTCGCGGCGGTGAACAGCAGCAGCGGGATCGCGATCAGCGCGAAGCCGCGAACCACTCGCCAGAGGTCGCGCCCGCGCAGGCCGGCTGCGACGGCGAGGGCGACCGCGATCCCGAGCGAGATCGCGGTCGCGGGCACCCCCGAGCTCCACACGACCGCGATCGCGAAGCCGAACAGGCCGAGTAGCTTCGCCCCGGGCCGCAGCCGATGCAGCGGCCCGCGCCCCGGACGGTAGGTGCCGAGCGGCGAGGGCGTGCTCATCCCCGCTCCGCGAGCGCGCGGTAGTGGGCGACGGCGTCGGCGGGCTCGCCGTCCAAGACCACGCGCCCGCCGTCGACGAGGAGCGTGCGGTCGGCGCGCTCCGCGAGTTCGAGGTCGTGGGTGACGACGATGAGCTGCTGCGGAAGCGACATGAGCAGATCGCCGATCATGCGGGAGTTGCGCAGGTCGAGCAGGGTCGTGGGTTCGTCGGCGACGAGGATCGCTGGGTCCGTCGCCAGCACCGAGGCGATCGCGAGCAACTGCTTCTGGCCGCCCGAGAGCGTGTGCACGCTGTGGTCGGCGAGGCCCCGGATCCCGAACCGCTCGAGGACGGCGAGGGCGGCGTCGCGCCGCTCCCGCTTGTCGCGGTGACTGCGGCGCAGGGAGAGCGACACGTCCTCGATCACGGTCGGCATGATGAGTTGCGCCGAGGGGTCGGTGAAGACGAAGCCGACGCCCCTGCGCACGGCGGCCCCGTCGCGGCGGGTGTCGAGGGGTGCGGGACCGCCCGCGGTGCGGGCCGGGGGACCGCCGGGCGCGATTGAACCTGCGACCCCGTCATCCCGGTTCGTGCTGCCCATCCTGCTCGTGTTTCCCGTGCCGCGGCGGTCGAGAGTGACGGTCACCGTCCC
>JAPSIU010000221.1 GCA_031178565.1 Leucobacter sp.
CCCGTACCCCTTCGACAAGTACGACCAGCTGTTCGTGCCGGAGTTCAACGCGGGTGCGATGGAGAACGCGGGAGCCGTCACCTTCACCGAGGCCTACGTCTTCCGCAGTCAGGTCACCGATGCCATGCGGGAGCGGCGCGTCGTCACGATCCTGCACGAACTGGCCCACATGTGGTTCGGCGACCTCGTCACCATGCGCTGGTGGAACGATCTCTGGCTCAACGAGTCGTTCGCCGAGTACATGTCGACGCTCGCGACCGCCGAGGCGACCGAGTGGACCGAGTGCTGGACGACCTTCGTCGCCTCCGAGAAGTCGTGGGCGTACCGGCAGGATCAGCTGCCCTCGACGCACCCGATCGTGGCCGAGATCCGAGACCTCGAGGACGTGCTCGTCAACTTCGACGGCATCACCTACGCGAAGGGCGCCTCCGTGCTCAAGCAGCTGGTGGCCTGGGTGGGTCGCGAACCCTTCATGCGCGGCGTGCACGACTACTTCGTGAAGCACCACCACGGGAACACCGAACTGCGGGATCTCCTCTCCGAACTCGAATCCCAGAGCGGCCGGGACCTCTCCGGGTGGTCGGAGAAGTGGCTCGAGACCGCCGGGGTGAACACGCTGCGTCCTCGCTTCGAGCTCGACGCCGACGGCCGGTACTCATCGTTCTCGATCGAGCAGACCGCGCACGTCGACTACCCGACGCTCCGCCCCCACCGCATCGCCGTGGGCCTCTACAGCGATCAGGACGGGAAGCTGCGTCGTGCGGGGCGCGTCGAGCTCGACATCGACGGGGCCTCGACCGAGGTTCCCGAGCTCATCGGCGAAGCTCAGCCGGACCTGCTGCTGCTCAACGACGACGACCTGAGCTACGCGAAGATCCGTCTCGACGAGCGCTCCGTCGAGACCGTCGCGAACCGCCTCGGCGACATCGCGGAGTCGCTCCCCCGCTCTCTCGTGTGGGGCACGCTGTGGGACGCGACGCGAGACGCGGAGTTCCCCGCTTCGCGGTTCGTCGACGTCGTCCTCGCCCACGTCGATCGCGAGGGCGCCTCCACCACCCTGCGCACACTGCTCCAGCAGCTCACGCTCGCAGCGTCGAGCTACGTCGCCCCCGCGCGACGCGAGGAGACGCTCGAGCGCGTCGCGGACGAGCTCTGGCGCCTCGCGGTCGACGCCGATCCCGGCTCCGACCGGCAGTTCCAGTTCGTCAAGGCCTTCGCCCAGCTCGCGTCGAGCGACGACCAGCTCGACACCGTGCTGGGCCTGCTCGAGGAGCGGATCACCCTCGACGAGCTGGACATCGACACGGATCTCGGCTGGGAGCTGCTGATCGCGCTGGCCGCCGGCGGGCGCGCCGACGGCTCCGAGATCGATCAGGCGCTCGCCGACGACCGCACCGCGAGCGGGCAGCAGTCAGCGGCGCACGCCCGCGCGGCTCTCCCGACCGCGCAGGACAAGGCCGCAGCGTGGGCATCCGTGTTCGACGCCGCGGGCGCATCGAACCTGATCGTCCGCGCCACGGGTCTCGGCTTCCTCCGCGCCGCCGACCGCACGCTGCTCGAGCCCTACGTCGAGCGCTTCTTCGGATCGCTGCTCGAGGTGTGGGGCAGCCGCAGCTACGCGATCGCGGAGGAGATGATCGACGGCTTCTACCCGTCGCCGCTCGCCAATGCCGAGCTCGAAACGGCGACGCGGGAGTGGCTGACCGCCAATCCCGACGCGCCGGCCGCCCTGCGCCGCCTCATCTCCGAGCACCTCGCCGGAGTCACCCGGGCGCTCGCCGCGCAGGCGAAGGACGACGCGGCGGACCGGGCCGCAGGCCGGGAGAGCTAGATGGACGAAGTCGATAACGTCACCGAGGGCGTCGAATCCGCGTTCGTCGCGTTCGTCACCCAGTACCAGGTCCCCATCAAGATCGTGGCGATCGTGCTCGCCGCCGCCGTGCTCCACTGGGTGCTGCGGCTGCTGCTCAAGCGCGCCGTCAATCGCGTCGTGACCGGCGTGAAGAAGGCTCAAAACGTCGATTCCACGCAGGAGCTCGTCGCCTCGCCGCGCCTGAACGCGAGGGCGGTGCAGCGCACCCGCACGCTCGGGGGCATCGGGCGGCACGTGATCAGCTGGGTGATCGTCATCGTGGCGAGCGTCATGGTGCTCGGGCAGCTCAATTTCAACCTCACCGCGATCCTCGCCTCGGCGGGTGTCGTCGCGGCCGGCCTGGCGTTCGGCGCGCAGAACATCGTCAAGGACATCCTGAACGGGATCTTCATGGTGTTCGAGGATCAGCTCGGCGTCGGCGACTGGGTGACGATCGGCGAGATCAGCGGGACCGTGGAAGACGTAGGGATCCGTGTGACGCAGGTGCGCGGCGTGGACGGAACCCTGTGGTTCGTGCGAAACGGCGAGATCCTGACCCTCGGGAACGCCTCGCAGGGCTGGGGCCGCGCCCTGATCGATATCACGATCGACGCCGACAGCGACCTCGACCTCGCGGAGCAGGCCGCGATCGACGCCGCCAAAGCGCTGCTGGCCTCACCCCGGTTCGCGCGCAAGGTGACCGGGGAACCCGAGATCTGGGGACTCGAGAGCGTGCACGGCGACCGCGCCACCCTTCGGCTGGCGATGCGGACCCGACCGGAGGCCCAGTGGGAGGTCCAGCGTGCGCTGCGCGGCGCGCTGAACACGAAGTTCCGAGAGCTCGGCATCAATCTTGCGGCTGAGCTTCCGAAGTTCCAAGGAGGCACGCAGTGAATCAACGTGATCCGGATTCCTCGACGCCGAAGTCACCGCTCGGCCCCCGTCTCACGCTCCGCGCGGGCGAGCACGGCTCGGCCGTGACCGACACCGTGTGGGCGCAGGTGGGGGGCACCGAGACGTTCGAGCGCATCGCGCGCCGCTTCTACGACGGCGTGCGCGAGGATCCGGTGCTCGCTCCGATGTACCCCGAGGCCGACTGGGAGGGGGCGATCTGGCGTCTGCGCGCCTTCCTGGAGCAGTACTGGGGCGGGCCCGCGACCTACTCCGAGCAGCGCGGCCATCCCCGGCTGCGGATGCGGCACCAGCCGTTCGCGGTCACCCCCGATGCGCGGGATCGCTGGCTGAGACACATGCACGCCGCGCTCGACGAGGCGCAGCTCCCGCCCATGCACGACGCCGCCTTCCGCGACTACGTGGATCGTGCCGCACACGCGATGGTCAACCGGCTCGAGTGAGGCGATGATCGGGCCGGAGTTCCGGCCTCTCGCAATTCCTATGTCCCCTCGCCCTGCTCGTCGAGCAATTCGACTGCACCGGAACGCACTTCGGCAAGTCGCCGGGCAGCTTCCGCACGCCAGGCAGCCTCGACCTCGCCTGTGTTGCCAGCATCGTGGAGGCTCTCGAGCAGAAAGGTGCCAATCGCTCTGAATCTTTGGCAGACTGAAGCGCATGGCACTCCACCTCACCGACGACGCCGAAGCCGACGCGCTCCTCACGAAGAATCCCCTCGCGCTCCTCATCGGAATGCTGCTCGACCAGCAGGTCGCGATGGAGGTCGCGTTCGCAGGTCCGCTGAAGATCGAGCAGCGGATCGGCTCCGTCGACGCCGAGACCATCGCGAACTGCGACGCCGACGACTTTGTGGCCGCGTTCAAGGAGACGCCCGCCGTGCACCGCTTCCCGGGCTCCATGGCGGCGCGCGTGCAGACCCTCTGCCGAACGCTGGTGGACGAGTGGGGCGGCGACGCGAGCGCGATCTGGACCGAGGGCGATCCCGACGGGAAGACCGTGCTGAAGCGCCTCAAGTCGCTTCCCGGCTTCGGCGAGCAGAAGGCGAAGATCTTCCTCGCCCTGCTCGGCAAGCAGTGCGGCTTCGAGGGCGACGGATGGAGCGAGGCGTCGGCGCCCTACGGCGAGAAGGGCTCGTTCCGCAGTGTCGCCGACATCACCTCCCCCGAGACGCTCCTGCAGGTGCGCGAGACGAAGCGCGCGGCGAAGGCGGCTGCAAAACGCGCCTCATCGTGAGGTAAACGCCACAGGAATGGTCGACACCGGCGTGCGCCTCGCGGCGTCACGGCACGGGAGCGTCGTTCGAGCCCGGGCGCAGCCGCCCGCGGATGGAATCGACCAGCGTGTCCCACACGCGGGACGGCAGCTCGTGTCCGACGCCGTCGACCAGCCGGAGCGATACGTTCGGGATCGACGCGGCGAGGGCGCGGGCGTTACCGGCGGGGAAGAGCGGGTCCGCGGTGCCGTGGATCACGGTCGTTGGCGCCAGAAGCGTTCCGAGCCGCTCCCGCCAGCGCTCGCGCGGCTGCATCAGCGGGTGGTTGCCGGCCGATTGCGGAGACCTCGATCTGGCGACGGCGGCCGTGCACATCGCCCGCACACTGTTCTCGTCGAACGAGTCCCCCGCGAGCACCCGCTCTCCCTCGACATACGAGTCGATGACGTCTCGGGAATCGTTCCAGTCGGGCTCCGGCATCTCGGACCACGCGGCCAGGAGCTTCGGATCGAGATCCGGAAGATCGGGATCCGCCGGGCCGTGCTCGGTCGGTCGGGTCGACACGAGCGTCAGCGATTCGACGCGCCGAGGATGATCGAGCCCGAGGATCTGCGCGACCCATCCGCCCTGGGAGAACCCCACGATGTGCGCTCGCTCGGCGCCGGCCGCGTCGAGGATCGCGAGCGCGTCGTCCGCGAGATCCGTCAGCGCGTAGGCGGGAGCGCCGGCCGGCCAGGTCGAACTCGCACCCGTGTCGCGCTGGTCGTACCGGATCGCACGAACGCCGATGCGTGTCAGTCGCTCGCAGAGCTCCGAGGGCCACCAGTCCCGGGTGCAGGAGGTTCCCGCGATCAGGAGCACGGCGGGATGGCGCGAGTCTCCCCAGCACTCCCCTTCGAGGTGGGTTCCACCGCGTATGACTGTGAAGGGAGTCGGCGTCACCGGCCCCTCGTGCGCTGCAGGCGTATTCATGATCTCCCCGTTCACGGGCCGCTGTCGGTCTGAGAGCCCTTCTGAGACGACGATAGGTCGGATACCGTCCTCGCGCATGTGCCAGAGGTCACATCGCACGATCTCAGTCTCCCTCCGACACGCGGTCCGAGGGAAGTCGGACTTGATCGGCATGATGACGTCGATCA
>JAPSIU010000222.1 GCA_031178565.1 Leucobacter sp.
GCATATTCAACCCAGTCGATCAATTTCGATTCCCATCTTCCGTGTCATTGCCCTTGCCCGCCACCGTCTATTCGATCGACGGCGCTTCCCAGTCGTCGGGGCGGTCCACGCCGCGGCGCTGCTCGGCGATGTAGTCCCCCGGAGGAATGAGCCACGCCTCGGGGTCCGCTCCGTAGGATTCGAGAATCTCTGCGAGGCTGCCGTCCGTGTACATGTCTCGCAGCGCGACGCTGATCTCGTCGGCGAGCTCAGGCGAGTCCTGGTTGACGAACCAGGCGATCTGGCTGGGACGCAATCGGATGAGCTCTGGATTGGCCTCGACCTGTTCGTCGGTCGGTACCGCGAGGTCGACCGTGTGCAGGTTCCACTCGGGGCGCTCCTCGATCGCGGTGCTGTTCACCAGCGCGTCCGCGGGCGCGAGGTCGACTCGGCCGGCGGCCAGGTCCTCGAGAAGGGCGGGATACTCCGGGTAGAGCTTCACGGTCGCGCCCGGGATGTTCTCGAGCGCCGGGTTCCAGCTGTAGCCGGTGATCGAACCGATGGTCTTGCCTTCCATCTCGGCTACGTCATCGATATCGCTGTCGGCCTTCTGCAGCACCTGGATCGGCGCGTACATCACGGGGTCGGTGTAGACGCCGGTCTCCGTGCGCTCCTCGGTCCAGTAGAACAGGCAGATCGCCAGGTCGTTCCTGCCGCTCTGCACGCTCGCCAGCTGGCCCGCGAAATCGGAGACCGCGTACTTCGGAGTGATTCCGATCTCCTCGGCGATCGTTCCGAGAATCTCGGGCTCCATGCCGCTCGGGGTATCCCCGGCGGTATTGCAGAAGGGCGCGTATGCGATGAGCGCGACATTCACGTCGCGAGCCGCGCTTCCCCCGCCGCCTTCTGCCGGCTGGCCACCGGCCGGCGCCTGGCTGCAGGAGGCCATCCCGACACCGACCAGCACGGCCGTGGCGAGAACCAGCCCCCTTCTGAGATGGGTGAACTTGTTGAGCAGTGACGGTGACATCGGACTCTCCTTATAAACCACGCTGTTTACGGATTTCCTCGACCCGGTGGCGAATGCGGCCGGGTACGAGCCCAGTCTGCGCTTCACCAAAGATCAATTCAAATTGTTATTATTGTTACTTTGAATCTGTTCAATTGATGCAAGTTCCCATGCCGGTCCAGCGCCCGAAACCGTTCGTCGCCGCCCGCGCCATCGGCCGCGCACGGTCGTGCGGCGTGCGTCCGGAGGGCGCATGTCGCTCGGGGAGCGAATCGATCCCTCAGAGCAGACCGAGCGCCGCCCGATACGCTGCGAGATCTCGAGGCTGATCGGGAGCGGTGCTGAACGACGCGATCACCCGCCGGTCATCTCCGATCAGCACCGTCGCTCGAGTAGCAATACCTTCGTCGTCGAGGAAAGCGCCGAACTCCGCGGCCACGCCCCCGTGAGGCCAGAAGTCCGAGAGGATCGGGAATCGGTACCCCTCCCGTTCCGACCAGGCATTCAGCGCGAACGGGGAGTCCACCGAAAGGCCGACGATCTGGACTCGAGAGTCCTCGAAGACCGCGAGATTGTCGCGTAATTCGCAGAGCTCCTCCGTGCAGATGCCGGAGAAGGCGAGAGGGAAGAAGACGAGGGCGACCGGCCCGTGCGCGAGCAACTCGCTGAGCCTCACCTCATTCTCGTCCTGATCCTGGAGCATGAATTCCGGCGCTTCTGCGCCTGCCTGAATGAGCATTCTCGACCTTTCTACAAGAACCGACGAACCGACGAGGTGGTTCTCCTCGTCACGGCGCCCCGAGCGCCGAGAGACCCGCGCCGGCCGTCGCGATCGCGAACGCGCGATCGAGGAGGTCGGCGAGCTCGTCGATGTCCGCTCGGGTCATGACGAGGGGCGGCGACACCTGCACGAGCGGATTGCCCTCGGCGTCGATCGCGACGCGGCAGAGCAGACCGACCTCGCCGAGCGCGGGGTTCAGGTGCTTGCCGACGAAGTCACCGGCGCCGATCGGTTCTGCGCCCCAGCGCTTTGCCGTGTGATCGGTGACGAGCTCGAAGCTGCGGTGGAAGCCGTCGCCGCGCAGATCTCCGACGATCCTCGCATGCTTCTCCGCGACCTCGGCGAGCCTCTCGGCGAGATAGGGGCTCAGCTCCGTGACGTTCTCGACGACACCCTCGCGCTCCATGATCTCGAGGTTCTTGAGCGCGGCCGCGCAGGCGACCGGGTGCCCGCCGTACGTGAGGGCGTGGTTGAACATGCCGAGCGGGCCGTCGAGCACGGTCTCGATGATCCGGTCGCTCGCGATGACACCGCCGAGGGGCATGTAGGCCGAGGCGACGCCCTTCGCGAAGGTGATCATGTCGGGCTGGAAGCCGTAGTGGATCGCGCCGAACCACGACCCCAGGCGTCCGTAGCCGGTGATCACCTCGTCCGCGATCATGAGGATGCCGTACCTGTCGCAGAGGGCCCGGACCCCGGCGAAGTACTCGGGGGTCGGCGGCGTCAGGCTGCCGCCGGCGTTCTGCAGCGGCTCCATGATGATGGCGGCGATCGTGTCGGAGCCCTCCTGGACGATGAGGGATTCCAGCTCGCCCAGTAGGAACTCGGTCGTCTGCTGCGGGGTCTCCCCCTCGGGCCGGCGGTAGCGCTTCGTGTTGTGGGTGTGGCGTACGCCGTTCATGAGCGGTTCGAACATCTTCCGGACGTCGGTCATGCCGTTCAGCGACATCGCGCCGAAGCTCGTGCCGTGGTACGCGACCCTGCGGGCGATGAACTTGTAGCGGGCGTGGTCCCCGCGAGTGATGTGGTACTGGCGGGCGAGTTTGATCGCGGCCTCGTTCGACTCGCCGCCGCCGGAGGCGAAGAAGACGCGGTTGAGATCCCCCGGGGCGAGCTGCGCGATCTTCTGGGCCAGAAGCACGGCCGGCGGGTGGGCGACGCTCCACGTGGTCTGGTAGGGCAATGCCGCCAGTTGATCCCGAACCGCATCCCCGACCTCGGCGCCGTGCGTGTATCCGAGCTGCACGCAGAAGAGACCCGCCAGGCCGTCGAAGAAGCGGCGACCGCTCTCGTCGAACACCGAGCAGTGCTCTCCGCGCACGAACACGGGCAGATCGTCCTCGCGGTACTTGCTCGCGGGGGTGAAGTTCATCACGAGGTGGCGCTTCGCGATCTCGGCCAGGCCGCTGGGGGCGTCCGCCGCCGCGTCCTCGAGGGGTACCGTTTCCTGCTGCAGGGTCATGATTCTTCGTGTCCTCTCAGTCGGCTCTGACCGGACGGGGTACCGTCGTCGGTTCCAGCGTGTCAGGGCAAGTTCGATCAGTAAAATAGTCTTTCGATGTGATCTACATCGCTTGACGAGATGAGCGGGGGCTCAGCCCCACTGCATCCAGGTCGTCTTGTAGTCGGTGTAGTTCTCGAGCGCGTGCACCGAGAGGTCGCGTCCGAAGCCCGACTGCTTGAAGCCCCCGAACGGGGTGGTGAAGCCGAGCGCGTCGACGGTGTTCACGGAGACGGTCCCCGCCACCAGGCGCCGCGAGACTCGGTGCGCCCGAGCGAGCGATCCGGTCCACAGCGACGCTGCGAGACCGTACGGCGTCTCGTTCGCCCGGGCGATCGCCTCCTCCTCCGAGTCGAAGGGCGCGACCACGGCAACGGGGCCGAAGATCTCGCGAGTGTGCACCTCGTGGTCCGCGGGCACGTCGGTCACGATCGTCGGCTCGATGAAGGCGCGGGAGCCGTTGATGTCCGGCCTCCCGCCTCCCGCGACGATCCTGCCGTCGCGCCTCGCGTTCTCGATGGCGGCCCACACCGAGTCGGCGTGCTTCTCGGACACGAGCGAGCCGATGCCGCTCGCCGGATCCAGCGGGTCGCCCGGCGCGTAGGCCTCCGCGGCCTCCGCGTAGAGGCGCAGGAACTCCTCGGCGACCGAGCGCTCGACGAAGATGCGCGAGTTGGCCGAGCAGACCTCGCCCTGGTTGTAGAAGCTGCCGAAGGCCGCCTTCTCCGCCGCGAGCCGCAGGTCGTCGCAGTCGGCGAAGACGATGTTGGAGCTCTTGCCGCCGGCCTCGAGCGCGAGCCGCTTCATGTTCGACTGCCCCGCGTACTGCTGCAGCTGCTTCGCCACCTCCGTCGAACCCGTGAAGGCGAGCATGTCGACGTCACCGTGCAGCGCGAGCGCCTTGCCCACGGTCGATCCCCGTCCGGTGACCACGTTGAGCACCCCGGCGGGGATCCCAGCTTCGATCGCGAGCTCGGCGAGCAGCAGTGTCGAGTGCGAGGCTTCGACGGGCGGCTTCACCACCACCGCGTTGCCCGCGGCGAGCGCCGGGGCGAGCTTCCAGGTCGCGATCTCGAGCGGATAGTTCCACGCCACGATGACACCCACGACGCCGAGCGGCTCGCGCGTCACGAGCGCGGTGGATCCCGGCGGCGTCACGGGGATGAGATCCTCCCGCTTCTCGATCGCCTCGGCGTAGAAGCGGTAGAGCGCTGCGGAACCGGGCGCGTCGACGGTCGAGGACTCCCGGATCGGCTTGCCCATGTCGAGCGTGTCGTAGAGCGCGAACTCGTCGGCGCGATCCTCGATCAGTCGCGCGAGCTCGAGCAGCCGCTCGCGCCGAAAACCAGCCCCGGCGCGCGACCAGGATCCCGATTCGTACGCCGCCCGGGCCGCGGCGACCGCGGTGTCGACATCCTCCTCGGAGCAGTCGTGGATGCGGGAGATCGTCTCTCCGGTCGCCGGGTTCGTCTTCTCGATGGTGCGGCCGGAGCTCGCCGGCACGCGAGCGCCGCCGATCACCGGGCGGCCGTCGAACTCGAGCGCGGCGGCCGCCGACGTCCATTCCTCATGGCTGCGGGTCATATCTCTCTCCTCGTTCGTGTGCTGCCGTCTTCGGCCGGCTCCGCCGTTCGCAGCAGCGCCACGTCGAGCGCCGTCCAGGCGAGTGCGGTCGCGCCGTCCCGGATGGTTCGCTCGGCCTCAGGCCCGATGCAGGCCTCCGCGAACTCCGGTTGATGATTGCTCGCGCTGCCCCCGACGCCGATGTACGGGTGGATAGCGGGCACGAGCTGCGAGACGTTCCCCATGTCGGTGGAGGCGCGGTTCATGGTCGCCGCGAT